>CAZDYO010000235.1:0-4808 GCA_964509555.1 uncultured Acidimicrobiales bacterium | reverse complement strand
GCCGTGATTGGCCCGTACCCACCTGTCGACCAAGTGGGTGGCATCGGTGCTGTCGTCGGCCGAGGCCAGAATCTTCACCGTGAGCTGACGATGATCGTTGTATAGATCGCCACGAAGCGACAGCCGGGCCATGGTCTCCCACCGGCTGTTTCTGGGCAGCGAGAAGATCCGGTCGCGCAGCCAGGTCAGATCGAGCCGATGGGCAATGGCGAAATGCACGGCGGAAACAGTCTCCAGCGGGGCATCAGCCATCGCCGCGGCCTGAACGATGTCGAGAGCCGCAATCGACGGAACCAGAGCAGCCGCTCTCGACGCGATCTCCTCAGGGGCTCCGGCCGACACCAGCTCCTTGAAGTTGCGATTGTAGGCCGACTTGTCGGCACCACGAAGATGATTCGGCAGCACGTGAACGGTCTCCATGACCGGCCCGGACAGATCGGCAATGGCGTCGGCGGCGCTGAATGGCGCCGGGCGGTTGCGAAGCATCTTGCGAGTGGCCCTCTCGGCAAGTTGTCGGGTGCGCAGATGGATCGACAACTGCTTCTCGACATCTATCACCGAGTCGAGGGCGTTTATCTCGGAGGTGAAATCCTCGAGCTTGTAGATGTCCCACGCGGCCATGTACGCCTCGGCGATCTCATGGCTCGGAGCGGATGTCTCGTTTGACAACCGGTAGACCATCGAGATCCCGGCCCGGTCGACCACCATGTTGGCCACCCGATTGGCCACGATCTCGCGCTTGAGACGGTGGGTGTGGATCTGCTCGACCTGATCGACGCGCAGCGCGGTCGGGAAGTACTCGATCAGCAGATGATCAAAAGCCGGATCGTCGGGTGTCGAGGATTCGATCAGCTCATCACTGAGAATGTTCTTCGTGTAGGCCGACAGCACCGACAGCTCCGGCGAGGTGAGTCCGGCGCCGTCGCGACGCCTCTCGTCGAGCTCTTCGGCAGTGGGAAGAAATTCGAGCTCTCGATCCAACAGCCCGTCTGCCTCGAGCTGGTCTATGTAGCGGGAGTCGACCTCGACCATGCTCCCCGACTCGACCTTGGCGATGCTCAACGCCCGGGTCTGGTTGTAGTTGTCGGCCAGCACAAGGGCCGAGACCTCATCGGTCATCCGCTCGAGGACATCGTTGCGCTGCTTGCTGGTCATGTCTCCATCGGCCACCACCCGATCGAGCAGGATCTTGATGTTGACCTCGTGGTCAGAGCAATCGACCCCGGCAGAATTGTCGATCGCGTCGGTGAAGATCCGGCCGCCGTTGCGAGCGAACTGGATACGCCCGAGCTGGGTGAAGCCGAGATTTCCACCCTCACCGACCACCTTGGCACGCAGGTCGCAGCCGTCGACCCGAATGGCGTCGTTGGCCTTGTCTCCGGCAGCCTGATGGGGTTCCTCCGACGACTTCACGTAGGTGCCGATCCCGCCGTTCCACAGCAGGTCGACCGGTGCCTTCAGGATCGCGCTGATGAGTTCGTCGGGAGTGAGAGTGTCGGCATCGATGCCGAGCGCGGAACGCATCTGCTCTGTGATGTCGATCGACTTCGACTTGCGGGAGAACACCCCGCCACCATCGGAGATGAGCGATTGGTTGTAGTCGACCCAACTCGACCTGGGCATGTCGAAGAGCCGTTGGCGCTCGTCGAAGGCCTTCTCCGGATCAGGGTTGGGATCGACGAATATGTCGCGATGGTCGAATGCGGCCACCAATCTCGTATGGCGGGACCGCAACATGCCGTTGCCGAACACGTCACCCGACATGTCTCCGATTCCCACCGCGGTGAAATCCTCGGATTGGACATCGACGTGAAGACCACCGAAGTGTCGTTTCACGGACTCCCACGCGCCCTTGGCGGTGATCCCCATCTTCTTGTGGTCGTAGCCGTGGGACCCGCCCGATGCGAAGGCATCGCCGAGCCAGAACCCCCGGCTGATGGCCAACTCATTGGCTATGTCGGAGAAGGTGGCCGTGCCCTTGTCGGCGGCCACCACCAGGTAGGCATCGTCGCCGTCGTATCGCAGCGTGCGCTCCGGCGGGACGATCCCGTCGTCGACGATGTTGTCGGTGAGGTCGAGCAGGCCGGAGACGAACAACTTGTAGCAGGCGACAACCTCTTCTCGAAGTGAGGCCTGATCCCCACCGAGCGGGGGGTTCTTCAGGACGAAGCCGCCCTTGGCACCTCCCGGGATGATCACCGAGTTCTTGACCATCTGGGCCTTGGCCAGGCCCAACACCTCGGTTCGGTAATCCTCGGTTCGATCCGACCACCGCAGGCCGCCGCGAGCGACGAACCCGGCCCTCAGATGAACCCCCTCGAAACGGGGCGAGTAGACGTAGATCTCGAACATCGGACGCGGTTCAGGCATCGAGGAGACCAGCGACGGGTTGAACTTGATGGAGAGATAGGGCTTGGGGTTGCCCTCGGAGTCGACCTGAAAATAGTTGGTGCGAATCGCCGAGCGAATCAGATTGTGGATGCGTCGGATCACACGGTCCTGATCCAGACTCGCCATGCGGTCGATGCTCTCGACGATGGCCGCATCGATGGCCGCCGTGCGGTTGTCGCGGGCGCCGGGGTCCATGTCGGGATCGAACCTGGCAATGAACAGGTTGACCAGATTCCGGGCAATCTTCGGATGCTGCTCGAGGGTCTGCTCGGTGAACAACCTGCTGTAGGGGAACCCGATCTGATGGAGATAGCGGGCCAAGGTGCGCAGGATCGCAACCTCGCGTGCCCTGACACCCGCGCTCAAAATGAGCCTGTTGAAGCCATCATCGTCGACCGCGGCCGACCACACCGACTTGAACGCCTCCTCAACCAGTTCTGCCAGATTCGAGAACTCGATGTCGGGGCCGAAATGACGAAGGGAGAAGTCGTATATCCAGACCGGATCAGCACCGCGTGGCCTCACCTCGTAGGGACGCTCATCAACGACGGTCACCCCGAGGTTGGTGAGGCTCGGCATGACCGAGGTGAGCGAGATGCGCCCGCCCCGCCGATACAGCTTCACGTTGAACTCGGTGCTCGGATGGCCGGGATCGCGGTAGACCTTGATCTCCAGATCGTCGCTCGACATCCCCTCGATTCGCTGGATGTCGCCGACCGCGGCTCGGGGGGTGAACGAGGCCCGATACTCCGAAGGGAAGCCGTCGCGGTACGTCCGGGCCATGCGAATTCCGGCCTCCTCGCCGTATTCGTGGACAACCTGGTCGTCGAACTCGTCGTCCCAGTCCTGAATGAGCGAGGTGATCTTGGCCTCGATTGCCGACACATCGACGGTCGTTGTGTCATCTCCATCGATGCGAAGAAGAATCATGAGCCGGGCCAGTACCGACTCCGACAAACGTGCGTCCCACTTGGCCAGCGTGCCCCCGAACGCGTCGATCAGCACATCTTGGATGCTGGCCCTGGTCGAGGTGCTGTAGTGATCCCTGGGAATGTAGACGAGGCAGGTGACAAAACGCCCGAACAGCTCTCGGCGAGCAAACACCCTCACCCGTCGACGTTCCTGCAGGCAGGAAATCGCCATCGACGTGTCGTAGAGCTCATCGACACCCATCTGGATGAGCTCGTCACGCGGATACGACTCGATGACCGCCAGCAGCCGCTTGGCATCGTGGCCGCCCTCGGGAAGATTGGCCCGCTTGATGACCTCGCGCACCATCCTCTCGACCTTCGGCACCTCGAGAACGCTGCAGGTGTAGACCTCGGAGGTGAACAGACCGAGGAAGCGCAGCTCGCCGATCACCTCTCCAGCCTCCGAGAAGGTCTTCACACCCACATAATCGAGATACGAGGCGCGGTGAATCGTCGACTTCGACCCGGCCTTGGTGAGGTTGAGCAGCCGCTTGTCGTGGAGACGCTGCCTGACCACGGCCGGCATGGATGCAACGGTGCGGCCCGGGGAGTCGCCATTGAGCCGAAGTATTCCGAGCCCGGAGTCGGGCACGGCCTCAATCATTTCTTCGCCACCGGCCTCCACGAGTCGGTACTCGCGGTAGCCCAAGAAGATGAAATGGTCGTCGGCCAGCCATTCGAGCAACTCGCGGGTCTCGGTGACGTCTCGAGCATCTATGGGCAGCGAGTCGGCATCGAGACCAGCCGCAACCTCGCACATCCGATCCCGCATCCGGGGCCAGTCCTCGACTGCACGTCGAGTGTCGGTGAGAACCCGAACCAGATTGGATTCAATTTCGGCGAGCTCGCCGGCCCCGGGCTGACGATCGATCTCGATGGCTGCCATGGATGCCTTGCGGGCATCGGAATCAGGGTGATCGTGGGGAGCCGCGAAGTAGCCGAGCTCGTCGCGCATGTCGATCATCACCGGATGGACCACCAGATGGATCCCGGCCCCGAGCCGATTCAGCTCCATCGTGATCGAATCAACCAGAAACGGCAGGTCGTCGGTGACGATCATCACCACCGAGTGCTGGCTTCCCCACCCGTCGACCTCACTGCGAGGATTGATCGCCTTGATGGCGACCTCGCCGCTCTTCCAGGAACGGCCGAGCTCATGGTGATCGGCGGCCATGCCGAACAGATCCTCCGGACGACGCGCCGCCAGGTCCTCGGAATCGACGTGGGCGAAATAGTGGCGCAGATAGTTCTCAATACCCGTGTCGTCGGGGTCGGAGGTTTCCTTGGCGCAAGCCACGACACGGTCGACGACCGCCTCGCTTTCGCCAGCGATCGAATGTGAGTTAGGCATCAAGTTGGAGGGTAATACTCGTGACAGCCAACTGCCCGACATGCTCACCATCATCGGCGAAAAAATTCCCCGGTGCGACGGGCCGGTCACATGGT
>CAZDYO010000234.1:0-4815 GCA_964509555.1 uncultured Acidimicrobiales bacterium | reverse complement strand
TTGGAGGAATCTTGAAGGTAGGAATCCTTGCCGGCGGCCTCGGAAGCCGTCTGGCCGAGGAGACAGAAGTCAAACCGAAGCCAATGGTGGAGATCGGTGGACGTCCGATCCTCTGGCACATCATGCGCTACTACTCCCATTTCGGGTTCAACGAGTTCGCGATCGCCTGCGGTTACAAGGCCGACTTCATCAAGCGTTGGTTCTCCGATGCCGTCACCACCACCGGCAATCTCACCATCGACTTCGCCCACAAGGAAGTCAGGCAGCACGACGGGTCGGATTCCGAGATCGACTGGACGGTCGACCTGATCGACACCGGTCAGACGACGGCGACGGGTGGACGCATCAAGCGACTCCGCGACTACCTGGGCGATGGCACCTGCCTGGTCACATGGGGCGACGGCGTCTCCAACGTCGATCTCCACGCACTGGTCGACTTCCACCGGTCCCACGGAAAGTTGGCGACACTCACCGCCGTCAGACCACCGGCCCGATTCGGACATCTCGAGATGGACGGCGATGCCATCGTCGAGTTCAACGAGAAACCACAGATCGGTGAGGGGTGGATCAACGGCGCCTTCTTCGTGTTCGAACCGGGCGTGTTCGACTACATAGAGGGCGACGACACCATGTTCGAACGCGAACCGCTCGAGTCCCTGGCCGCGGAAGGGCAGTTGATGGCCTATCGGCACCACGACTTCTGGCAGTGCATGGACACGGTCCGGGACAAGAAGAGGCTTGAGCAACTGTGGGCCACCGAGGCCCCGTGGAAGGTCTGGGAATGAACGATCAAAAGATGCGCGTCCTCGTAACCGGGCACGACGGCTACATCGGCCAGGTACTGGTGCCCATGTTCCGCTCGAAGGGCCACGACGTGATCGGCGTCGACTCCAATCTTTTCCACGACTGCACCTTCGGCGAGCAGCCCGACCCTCCAGAGTCTGTTGTCACCGACGTGCGCGACCTGGACCGGGAAGTGTTCGACGGTGTCGACGCCGTGATACATCTGGCCGCGATCTCCAACGATCCGTTGGGCGACCTCAACCCGGACTGCACGTACGACATCAACCATCGGGCCACGGTGAAAGTCGCCGAGATGGCCAAGTCGGCAGGTGTCACCCGCTTCCTCTACTCATCGTCGTGCAGCCTCTATGGGGCCCAGGGAGATGCACCGATCGATGAGAGCGCCGACTTCAATCCACTCACCCCGTACGGCGAATCGAAGGTGTTGTCCGAACGCGATCTGTCAGCAATGGCCGACGACGATTTCAGTCCGACCTACCTGCGCAACTCGACCGCCTACGGAGTGTCGCCGCGACTTCGGGGCGATCTGGTGGTCAACAACCTGACCGGGTTCGCGGTCACCACCGGCAAGGTGTTTCTCAAGAGCGACGGAACATCGTGGAGGCCGTTGGTGCATGTCGCCGACATCTCCGCGGCCTTCCTGGCCCTGATGGAGGCTCCCCGCGACCTCGTCCATGATCGCCCGTTCAACATAGGAACGACCACCGAGAACTACCAGATTCGTGACGTGGCCAGGATCGTCGAGGAGGTCGTCCCCGATTCCCGGATCACGCTCTCAGACGAGGCCTTCAACGACCCCCGAAACTATCGGGTCACATGCGACCGCATCGCGAGGGAGATCCCCGGGTTCAAACCACAGTGGACGGTCCGCCGGGGTGTCGAGGAACTCTACCGCGCCTTCACCAAACACGACCTCACACTCGAACAACTTGAGGGTGACCGCTTCATGCGGGTCAAGCACGTCAATCGCCTGCTCGATGCCGAGCAACTCGACAGCGACCTTCGCTGGACCATGGGAGCACGGTGAGAATCTCCGGTTGCCGCGTCTGCGGAAATGAATCGCTTCACACGTTCCTCGATCTGGGGTCCACACCATTGGCGGACGCCTTGGTAAACCCCGACGATCTGGGCCGACCCGAGCCCCGGTTCCCCCTGGAGCTGGCCTTCTGCCCCGAGTCGGCGCTGGTGCAGATCACCGAGAACGTGCCTGAGGATCAGCTCTTCGTCGACAACTATCTCTACTTCTCCTCGTTCAGCGACCGGTTGTTGGAACACTCCCGGGAACACGCGCTCGGCCTGATTGAGTCGCGACGGCTCGACGGCGCGAGCCTGGTTGTAGAGCTGGCGTCAAACGACGGGTATCTGCTCAAGAACTTCGTGGAGGCCGGAGTTCCGGTTCTCGGGATCGATCCCGCGCCCGACCAGGCCGAGGCAGCAAACAGGATCGGGGTGCCGACCCTCGCCGAGTTCTTCGGCGAGTCACTTGCTCGACGACTCGTGGGGGAAGGCAAACGGGCCGACGTGATCATCGCCAACAACGTCTTCGCCCACATTCCCGACATCAACGATTTCACCGCCGGCATGAAGCTGCTCCTCGCCGACAACGGCCTCATAACCATCGAGAACCCGTACGTGCGCGACCTGATCGAGCACTGTGAGTTCGACACCATCTACCACGAGCATTTCTACTACCACTCGTGCACGTCGGTGGCCCGGCAGATGGCCCGCCACGGCCTTCACCTCAACGATGTCGAGTATTTCCCCGATCTGCACGGGGGAACCCTGCGCTGGCACATCGGCCACCAACCCCATCCGTCACCCACCGTCACCCGATTCCTGCAGGAGGAGCACGAGACGGGGCTCGACACCCCCGAATACTTCGAGGCCTTCGGTCACCGGGTCGAGGGCGTCAAGAACGACCTCTTGGCTCTGCTTGGGCAGATCCGGGCGGACGGGAAGACGATCGCCGCCTACGGAGCGGCCGCCAAGGGTGCCACATTGATGAACTACGTCGGAATCACCACCGACCTCGTTGAGTTCGTGGTCGATCGCAACCCCCACAAGCAGGGCCTGTGCATGCCCGGTACCCATCAGCCGATCCACGACACCAGTGAGCTTCTCGAGCGGCAGCCCGACTACGTGCTCCTGCTCGCATGGAACTTCCGCGATGAGATCAGGCAGCAGCAATCGGAGTACCTGTCGCGCGGCGGTCGATTCATCGTGCCCGTACCGACTCCCGAGGTCATCTCATGAGCCGACAGTCGAGCTGCCCGGCCTGCCGGGGTACGAACATCGAACTGATAGCCACCGAGACCGACATTCCGGTCAACAGCTGTCTGCTGCTCGAGTCACGCGACGAGGCCGAGCAATTCCCGCGGGGCGACATGGCGCTGTCGCTGTGCTTGTCGTGCGGGTTCTGCTTCAACGCCGACTTCGACTCCAGCCGGTCGGAGTACTCGGCCCGCTACGAGGAGACCCAGGGGTATTCGCCCCGATTCGTTCAATTCGCCCGTGACCTCGCCTCGAGATGGGTGGAGAAGTACGACCTCGTGGGCCGAACCGTTCTCGAAATCGGGTGCGGATCGATGGGCGAGTTCCTCCAGTTCATGGTCGATGCAGGAGCCGGCCACGCGATCGGCATCGACCCCGCTCTCAACGTTGAGCGGATCAACCGCCACGACTCCGAGCGGTTCGAGTGGATCCCCGACTTCTACAGCGAGAAGTACTCAGGTCTGAAAGCCGACGCAGTGGTGTGTCGGCACACTCTCGAACACATCGGACCCGTAAGGGACTTCATGGAGATGGTCAGGCGGGCGATGGGCGACAACTCCGACAGCATCGTGTTGTTTGAACTCCCCGATGTCCGCCGGGTGTTGGAGGAGGTGGCGTTCTGGGATGTCTACTACGAGCACTGCAGCTACTTCTCGCTTGGTTCGCTGGCCCGTCTGTTCCGCGCCACGGGGTTCGAGGTTCTCCATCTGGAACTCGACTACGACGACCAGTACATCGTCATCGAGGCCCGCCCGTCGACCATTCCGGCTGCCGGTCGGCCACTGCCCGTCGAGGACGATCTTCGGGAACTGACCTCTGCCGCCGCCAACTACCGCGACCGCTATCTTTCGCTGCTCGATGAATGGGGTCGCGAGCTGTCCGCCCAGACCGCCGCCGGCCACCGGTCGGTCATCTGGGGAGCCGGGTCGAAAGGGGTGTCATTTCTCACCAATCTCGACACCGACGACATCGAGTACGCGGTCGACATCAATCCCACGAAACACGGATTCTTCATGGCCGGGACCGGCCAGGAGATCGTGGGGCCCGAGTTTCTCTCCGACTACCGGCCCGAACTGGTCGTGGCAATGAACTCGGTCTACCTCGAAGAGATCCGGGCCGACCTCGATCGACTCGGCGTCGAGGTGCGACTCCGGTCGGTATGACCCGTCAGGCTGCCGACCCCGACCCTACCGGCA
Source organism: uncultured Acidimicrobiales bacterium (assembly GCA_964509555.1). Classification (GTDB taxonomy): domain Bacteria; phylum Actinomycetota; class Acidimicrobiia; order Acidimicrobiales; family Aldehydirespiratoraceae; genus SZUA-87. Next base: position 544 of record CAZDYO010000234.1, on the reverse strand, counting down.
CCGGGACAAGGCTCCTGAAAGTCGACGATTTCCGGGAGGACCGCGCCCCCGGCACGGTCATCGGTTCCGATGCGAGACTGGGGCGCGATCGGGAGTCGAAGATCGGGGTGGACGGAGGGGCGGCCCGGCTGGGTTGGCTGGAGGTTCCCGGATGGGACCGTCAGACGCTGTCCCACGGTCCGTTCGATGCGACCCCGGGTCTCGTCACCGGTTGGTTGGTGCTCAACGCCCACAACACGTCGATGACCCACTCCGATCGGCCGATCGGAAGGCGCGCCCGGGTCCGAAGATTCTTCAGGGGTCTCCCCCAACTCCACTGGCGGGAGCCAGACATCGACGACAACCTGGCGGTCGGGTGGTATCCCCGTCCGATCAGCCGGGACCCCACGACTGAAGGCTGGCCGCTCATCATGCACGCCGGCGACACCATAAACGGGATTCTGGAAACGAGGATCTCCGGCGGTCGTCGTCGACTGCTCACCGGAGTTCAGAATCTCCCCATTCTCTACGCACAGATTCGTCGACCCAACGACGTGATCCACTG
>CAZDYO010000233.1:0-4823 GCA_964509555.1 uncultured Acidimicrobiales bacterium | reverse complement strand
GTCGCTCGGATCGACCGCGGCGATTATGTCGGATTCGGCAATCAGCTCGAGCATTCCCGGCCCGGCAACCTGTGGAGGGATCCGCAGCGATGTCTGCGCATCGGCGGGGAAAGCACCGCGGTGGCCAACAATTTCAAGGGTCGGCCGGCGCAGCGAGTAGCCGATCCCGTCCGGGTAGGTGCCGGCCACCTCGACCCAGTGAACCGAAATCTCGGCTTCCGGTGTCCCGTCGAGCGAGCGCGTCTGGAGTCTGACCCCGTAGCCCGGTAGATCGAGTGGAGGCATACCGATGTCGGCTCCGGGCGCTGAAACGTGAACGACCGGACCCTCTCCGAGCGGACCCTCGCCCACGGCATCTGCCTGACGGGCGTTGTCAACGTGACATGAATTGCAGCCGGTGGCGTTGAAATCGGGGCCGAGCCCGGTGGCGGGGTCGAAGAAGGTCTCGAAGATCCTGTCACCCCGGGCGAACCTGACGCGTGCCGGAAGCCCCATGTTGCGCGCCGAGAGATTGAACGATCTGACGCTCACCTCGAATGTGGTGGTGGCATCGCCCGACCTTGCCACCACCCAATCGGGGGTGGATCCGGTTCGGGCTGACGAGAGGGAATCGTCGGCCGAGCAGGACGCCGACATCAGCGCGAGAGTGATGATCCCGACGATGAGCCAGCGGGCCCGACGCCCGGGTTCGGGCTCAGGAACCGGTGGGGACGCTGATCTTCGTGAGGTCAAAGTTGTCGACCGTGGGCAGGACATCAGCAGGCGAGGCCGGTGCGGTGAGGGCGTCGGGCATGTTGGGTTGTGGGCCCGGGGTGGCGATGGTCTTGTAGTCGACGCTGGTTCCGGGACGATCAAGCGAGCCGATGTCGAGCAGCGTGCCCAAGGGCCCGGAGCCGCCACCGCAGGAAGCGACGGCTTCGATGTTGTCCGGCAACGAAGTGGCGAAGGAGTTGCCCTCGAAGCAGTTGTTGTCGGCGCCGGTGTCGGGGTCGTCGACCAGCAGGACGAGATCGGTGACGGACCCGCTGATCACGTTGCCGCGCACGATGTTGTCGCTGGCGAGCTTCACGTTGTCGCCGGGGAACAGGGAAATGGCGATGCCGACGTTGGGGTTGTCGACGACCAGGTTGCGGTCGATCAGGTTGTTGATCCCGCCGGCGACCACAATGCCGCCTCCAAAGGCGAGATCCCACAGCGGGTTGGACAACGGGGTGTCGGCGTTGCCGTTGTCGTGTACCCAGTTACCGGCGATGGTGGCGTTGCGCTGGGGTGCGAGTTCCTCGCTGTCGAGCGTGTTGGGAACCATCCCCACCCGATTGTGGAGCCATTCGCTGTTGACGATGTTGAGGTTGCCACCGGAGTTGGTTCCCGAATAGCCCAGGGCGTTGTTCTCGGAGATCACATTGGTGACCACGGCATCGCAGGGCTGGCACTGGCCGATGTAGAAGCCGGAGTCGGGATGGCCCGACGCGTAGCTGTGGTCGATCAAGCCGTATTCGGCGTTGAAGGCGTAGACCCCGTAGAGGCCGTTGTTGAGAGCGGTGATGTAACTGGCCCGGTATCCGTGGAGAATGAAATCCGAGGCGTAGTCGCCGGTGAAGAAGACGCCATTCGACACGTAGTTCTTGGCGGTGAGGTTTTCGATCGCGACCCCGTCCTCGAACACGATGAAACCATTGGCGAACGAGTCGTCGTGTTCCCCGTCGAGGATCACGGTGTTGCGGTCCTCGCCGCGTATCACGAGGTTGGGGGTCTCGACCACGACGGCTTCGTGATACGTGCCGGGCGCGATCAGGATGAGATCGCCTTCGGAAGCGGCATCGACTGCGTCCTGGATGGTCGGGTAGTCGGCCGGTACGTGAATGACATCGGGCCCGGGTTGCGTGGTTGTGGGGGCAGCAGTGGTGGGCGCCGCGGTGGTGGGCGCCGCTGTGGCCGGTGGTGCAGTGGTGGGTGCGGCGGTGGTCGAGGCCGTGGTGTTGGTCGAACCGGTGCTGCTGCACGCCGCGGCGAGCATTGCGATCGCAGCAACCGGAATCATGAATCGTCGCATCGTTCTCCTCCGTCGGTGTCGACGGCGGTGACGGTAGCTGGTGCGGCTGCGGCCGTACAAATCGCCGGATCAGGCCGCGGGGACCACCACGATCAGACCGTTCTGTCCATGGCGTGGTGTGCCGTGAAGCGAGCAGTAGTAGGGGAAATCGCCGCCGGTCGAGAAGGTCCGCGAAGCCGATTGGTCCGAGTCGAGGCTGCCGGTGGGTATCGGCTCGAAGGCGTCGTCGATCGACGGAGTGACGTTGTGGGCGTTGAGCCCGCGGTTGACCCAGGTGATCCTGGTTCCCTCGGTGACCACGACCACTCGTTGCACGAAGGCATTGTCCTTGACGTCGATCGTGATCTCCCCCTGGCCGGTCATGTCGATTGCGCCGTCGGGGATTTCGATCGGAACCGCGACTGCCGGGGTATCGGCGGCGACGCTGTCGGCGGCTGCCTGCGCCGCCGCGAGGTCGAAATTGATCTCGCTGGTCTCATTGACCACCGGCGGCGACAGAGGGGCGAAGGCCGGCTGAAATGTGCCGAGCTCATCGTCGGATCCACACGACGAGAGCAGCAGCATCCCAGCGAGAAGCGCGGTCGAGACGAGGGCGTGGCGTCGCATATGGGTGACGGTAGCGCCGACGCTTCGGCGGGTCACATCCCGGGATCGGCTCAGGGTTGCGGCAGTGGATCGAGCCCCGACGCGTGGCGAACGAGTTCGATGAACGGTCCGGTGAACTTGTGGGCCTGGACCACGCAGCCGTCGTGGCCCATGTGAACGTGGCGAATCTCGGCGTGGGGAAGCAAAGCAGCGAGTCGGTGTTGGCGGTCGGGAGGAACGATCTCGTCGAGATCGGTGATGAGCACACCGGTCGGAATGTCGACCTCGCCGATCCACGGTCGGCTGTCGAACTTGGCGATCGCCAGGGCAGCCTCGAGCATCATCGGGATCGAACCGGTTCGGACCTCCGACAGCATCCACGCCGGCCTGGTGAGCGTGGACGGATCCTTGGCGGCGGCGCGAGTGAGCAGATCGAGTCGCAGCTTTCGGCTGGCGAGCCGCGAAGCCCGCCCGATCAGCCCGATTGTTCGGAGTGCGGCCGATTCCGAACGAGTCGTGGGCTGCCTCGCAAAAGTGGCCGCGAGAACGAGGCCGGTCACGCGGGTGGGATGTCGGCGCCAGACGAGCTGCGCGATCGGGCCACCCATCGAGTACCCGGCGGCCACGAATGTGTCGATCCCCAGCTCGTCGGCCAGGGCAACAACGTCGTCCGCGGCGTCTTCGAGACGGAACCGGCGTTTGGAGCGGATACCCCGACCGTGGCCACGATTGTCGATGGCCACCACGTTGACGTGCTCGGCCAAAGGTTCGAAAACGCCGCACCAATTGAGGGCCGCTGTGACGGTCCAGCCGTGGAGCAGGATCACGGTGGGAGCACCCGATGGGCCCGGAACCTCCCTGATGAACGTGGTGCCGCGGCCCGGCAACTCGATGGCACGGCCCCGGGGCAAACGGGGCTTTCCGATCAGCGGGATCGCTGGTTCGAAGTCGTGATCGGCATATGCACCGGACGCCATGTGTCAGTCGATCGCGACGATCTCGATCTTGATCGAACCGCCTGGCGAGTCGTATTCGACATCGTCGCCCACGGCGGCACCCAGCAGGGCGATCCCCATGGGCGAGCCGGGCGACACGACCATCACGTCGTCGCGCTTCTCCTCGATCGAACCGACCAGGTACTGCTCGGGATCGTCGTCGCCTTCGTAGAGAACCGACACGATCGACCCGGCCCGAACGATGTCGCCGCCGCCGGCGCCATCGGCCACGATCTCGGCGTTCTCGAGGATCGATGCGAGATGCATGATCCGGCCCTCCATCTTGCCCTGCTCCTCCTTCGCGGCGTGGTAATCGCCGTTCTCGGACAGGTCGCCCATCTCGCGCGCCACTTCGATCTTGCGGGCGATGTCGATCCGACCCCTGGTGGTGAGGTCGTCGTACTCGGCTTTCAGCCGGTCGTGTGCGCTTTGTGACAGCTGGTGTGTCTCGGCCATCCGAAGAATGTACCGGCGCTGCGTCGCCGGCATACGTCCGGATGGGCCGAACGCCCCAAGTTGGCTCGGCGATGGTCATATTCATGTCGGCAGGGCACAAGGCGAGACCCGGACCGGACGATCAAACGGTCGCACGCCACCCACGGACGAGAAGATGACCACGACAAAGACGAATCTGTTTCTCATCGGTGCCCACAAGGCCGGGACCACGTCCCTCTACGAGATGCTCGGCCAGCATCATCGGATCGACGCGCCGAAGGTGAAGGAACCCGGGTTCTTCAGCATCGACGGGGATCCCACCGAGGCCAGTCTCAGCAAGTACGAGTCCCGCTATTCGACGGGGTTCGGCGAGCAGACCTACTGGATGGACGGCTCCACCTCGTACGCGCAGACGATCCGATACCCGGAGACCATCGATCGCATCTCGGCCCACACCGGACCGGGCCTCAAGTTCATCTACGTGGTTCGTGACCCCCTCGACCGGATGATCTCCGCGTACGTGCAACTCCGTTCCGAGGGACTCAACGACCTCGACCGGGACCTGTCGGCTGCGCTCCCGAGGCTCCTCGAACCGTGTTACTACCGGACCCACTACGACAGGTATGCCGAGCGGTTCGGAGCCGAGAACATCCTGGTGTTGACCTTCGACCATTTCCGGTCCGACCCGGCTTCGTTCATGTCTCTGTGCTTCGAGTTTCTCGACATACCGGAGATCGATGTTGCCGGGATACACG
>CAZDYO010000232.1:0-4835 GCA_964509555.1 uncultured Acidimicrobiales bacterium | reverse complement strand
CTTCCCGTGGTCGACGGAGCCTCCGGTGGTCAGCGCCGAAGACGCCCGCCACCGGGTTCTCGACGCCTGAGAACCCTCGGTCAGCGTTCCTCGCGGCGGTAGGCGATGCCCAGCCCGGCCGGGGCCGGGGCCGGCTGGTTGCGGGCACGATACGAAATGATCACCAGCACACCCACTGTGAGCAGGTAGGGAAGCATCGACAGGAGAATCGGCGAGAAGCTGATCCCGAATGGCTGTAGCCGTAGCCGCAGCGCGATGGTGAACCCGAAGAGCAGCGCCCCCGCCGCCACCCGACCGGGTTTCCATGCCCCGAAGATCACCAGTGCCACTGCGATCCATCCTCGCCCGGCAGTGACACCCTCGCTCCAGTGGCCCACCAGGTCGAGGGAGAGGTAGGCGCCGGAAAACCCGGCGAGGGCCCCTCCGATCACGACGGCGGACATGCGCATGGCGGTGACACCATGCCCGGCGGCGTCAGCGGTGGATGCACTTTCGCCCACGGCCCGCAACCCGAGACCGATGCTCGTTCGCGACAGTACGAACCAGGCGAGAATTCCGAGTGCGACGGCCACGTAGGTGACCGGCGATGCGGAGAATACGGTTTCCCCCACCCAGGGGATGTCGGAAATTCCCGGAACGTCGATGTTGGTGAACAGAGCCCGACGAGCGTCGTTGGTGTATCCGGCACCGAGAAAATTGGCCAGGCCCAATCCGAGAATTGTCAGTGCCAACCCGCTGACCACCTGGTCTGCACCCAAAGCGACGGCGGTGATGGCATGAACCAACGCCAACAGGCCCGCGGCAAGGCCGCCGACAAGGAGCCCGATCCATGGGCTACCGGTGGCAACCGCTGCCACGTACCCGGCCATCGCTCCGATGGCCATCATCCCTTCGACGCCGAGGTTCAGCACTCCGGCGCGTTCGGTGATTGTCTCTCCCAGCGCAGCCAGATAAAGCAGGGTGGCGAACTGGATGGTGGCCACCACCAACCCGATGACGGCAGCCTCGGTGATCACGAGCGACCCGAGGATCATGATGCCACCTTCCGATCGACGAGTTTGATCTGATAGGTGGACAACACCGCGGCCCCAATGGCGCCGAAGAGTATGAGCGCCTGGAGAATCGAAGCCACCGCCGACGACACGCCAAGAGACTGGATGCTCAGACCACCAACCTGTAGACCCCCGAAGGCCACGGCCACGAGCAGCACACCGCTGGGCCGCATGAGAGCCAACGCGGCCACGATGATCCCCGCGAAACCAAACCCATTGGAGATGTTCTCATTGAGCCGTGTTGCCGTGCCGGTGAGCTCAATACCCCCGGCGAATCCGGCGACCGCGCCGGAAAGCAGCATCACACCCATGATCTTGGCCCGCATCGAGATACCGACGTAGGTGGCCGCCTTGGCGCTGGACCCGGCTATACGCAGTTCGTAACCCCACACGCTGCGGTTCATGAACCACGCGAAGAACATTATGACCACCACAGCTATCAGCACCCCGAGATGGGCACGCTGCCAGATCTGGCCAAGCTCCGCCTGGGGAGGCCGCGGGGTGATCTGCGGGAACCCGAAACCCTCCTTGTCCTTCCAGGCTCCGTTCTGGAGATAACGGATGACTCGCAGTGCGACTTCGTTGAGCATCAGCGTGGTGATGATCTCGCTCACGCCGATCTCCGCTCGTGCCAGGGCCGGCCCCAGGGCCCAGAGAGCGCCTCCAACGGCCGCAGCGAGCAGCATGGCCACGATCAGAACCGGACCGGGCCACGAGTCTCCTATGCGGGCCATTCCGGCAGCAGCGGTGGCGCCGAAAAGAATCTGTCCCTCGGCCCCGATGTTCCACAGACCCATCTTGGCTGCGATGCTCACCGCCAGCCCGGCCAGGGCCAGCGGCACGGCGCGGTTGAAGGTGGCCGAGATCACGTCGGCCGAGCCGAACGATCGCTCCCACATTCGTTGGTATGTGTCGACCACCGGGTCTCCTGACGACCAGAGCAGCAACGCCCCGACCACCAGGGCGAATATGAGCCCCACGAGAAACGCCAGTGGCTGACCTCCCCGAGTGGGGTGTTCGCGGCGGGCAAGAACCATGCGTTTCACGAGACACCCGCCATCGCCGCACCGATTTCCGCTCGGGTTGCTTCTCGCGGATCGAACACACCGGCGATTCGACCCTCCGACATGACCACAATGCGATCCGACAACACCAGCAGTTCGTCGAGATCTTCGGACACCATGAGCACCCCCACCCCTTGATCACGTTGCTCGATCAGCAACCGCTGGATCGCGGCCACGCCGTGGACGTCGAGCCCACGGGTCGGTTGCGATGCCACCACGACCTTCGGTGAGCTACTGAGTTCGCGGCCGAGGAGCAGTCGTTGCAAGTTGCCCCCCGACAACGACGCCAGCCGATCCTCGACCCGGCCGACCTTCACCTCGAATGCCTCCACCAGCCGGGCGGAGAACTCCTTGGCGCGTTCCCACAACAGGATCGGACCGCGACTCATCTGCCGATAGTCGCGCATCACCGCGTTTTCGGTTATGGGCAGCTTCGGGGCCAGGCCCACACCGAGTCTGTCTTCAGGCACGTAAGCCAGCCCGGCGCCGAACCGGGCCCGTGGTGGTGCGGTGGTGAGATCGTCTCCGAGAAGCGTGATGGTGCCGCTTAGGCACGACTCCAAGCCGGCGATGGCATCGGTGAGCTGCCGCTGACCGTTGCCGGCGACTCCGGCCACACCGACTATTTCGCCGGCACGAACCTCGATGGACACATCGTCGACCGCCCTGAGTCCGCGAGAGTCGATCACCGAGACATGATCAACCGAGAGGACCACATCGCCCGCGCCCGTGGTTCGCTCGGCATTCGCCTCCGTGGATTTCTGGGATTCCCCAACCATCAACTCGGCAAGATCCGCGGAATCGACATCGTGGATGTCCACCGATGCCGCAACGGTGGCCCCTCCGCGCAGGATCGTGGCTTCGTCGCAAAACGACGTGACCTCATCGAGCTTGTGGCTGATGAAGATCACCGAACGTCCCTCCGAGACCATCTGGCGCAGAACACGACCCAAATCCTCGGCCTCCTGTGGAGTGAGCACGGCAGTGGGTTCGTCGAGTATCAACACCCTCGCGTCGCGCCAGAGCGCCTTGAGAATCTCGACCCGTTGACGCTCCCCCATGCTCAGCTGCCAGATGGGACGATCCGGTTCCGCCGAGAACCCGAATCGCTCAGCGAGTTCCGCCACCGACGTGTTGATCTCGGTACGCGAGATCAACCGGGGGGCAGAGCCCAGCACCACGTTCTCGGCGACCGTGAACGTGGGCACGAGGCGAAACTCCTGGTGGACCATGCCCACGCCGGCCGACAGCGCGTCGGCCGGAGACGAGAACTTCATTTCGTTGCCGTCGATCCTCACCGCACCCTCATCGGGGAGATAGACGCCGGCGAGACAATTCATGAGAGTCGTCTTGCCGGCGCCGTTCTCACCAAGCACGGCGTGGACCGTACCGGGACGAACCGTGAGGCTCGCCCCGGCATTGGCGATCACGCCGGGGAATCGCTTCCAAATGCCGTCGAGTTCGACGGCGGGTTGGCTCACCCTGCGGCCGATCCTTCGACGCCTTCAACGAACCAGTCCATGCCGAGCAGGGCACCGGCGTCCATGGCGACGCCGGCGGCAACCATCTCGTTGCCATCCTGGTCGTTGATCGGGCCGGTGAAGGGCTCGAATGTTCCTGCCGCCATTTGCGAGCCGAGATCGTTGACCTGGGTGACGAGCGCGGGATCGACATCGGATGCGATTGATCCGAGCTTGACGATGCCGTCTTCCATGCCACCCCAGTAGGGGGTGGGGGTCCAGGTGCCGGCGGCAACATCTTCGATCACCGAAGTGTAGTAGGGGCCCCAGTCCCAAACGGCGGATGTGAGGTAGGCGTTGGGGGCGAAGGCGCTCATGTCGGAGTTGTAGGACACCCAACGGGCGCCGGCCTTCTCGGCCACCTCTCCGGCCGCGGTGGAGTCCTGATGCATGGCGATCACGTCGGCACCGGCGGCGATGAGCGCCTGGGCGGCGTCGCCCTCAACGGCCGGGTCGAACCAGGTGGATGTCCAGTTGACCTGGACCTTCACATCCGGGTTGGTGGCCCGGGCACCGAGGGTGAAGGCGTTGATGCCCCGGATGACCTCGGGAATCGGGAACGCTGCCACATAGCCGATGGTGTTGGTGGTGGTGGTGGCGCCGGCAATCATTCCCGACAGGTATCGGGGCTGGTACACCTTGCCGAAGTAGTTGGTGAAGTTGGTGTCGTTCGACTTGAAGCCGGTGGCGTGGATGAACTTCACATCCGGGAACTCACCGGCGAGACGCTCCATGTCGTCCATGTATCCGAACGAGGTCGCGAAGATGATGTTGGTTCCCTGGGCGATCAGGTCGCGCACCGACTGTTCGAACTCGGGCGTGCCTTCACCGATGTTCTCGACAGTGAGGGTGGTGGCGCCGGTGGCGGCCTCGGCGGCCAGGCGTCCCTGATCGTGGGCAAAGGTCCAGCCGGCGTCACCGGGTTGACCGATGTAGATCCACGCGGCAGTGATGTCTGATGCTGACGAGCCGCCCGATGCGGCGGCTGTGGTGTTGGGTGATTCAGCGCTGGTGGAACCCCCGTCGTCGCCGCACGCGGCAGCGATCAGGGAGAACGACAGCAGTGCCGCCGTGGCTAGCAGGAAACGACGTCGCATTGTGATTTGTCCTTGGGAAACGGGTACAGGGCCGACCCAACATAGATCACATTGGGACGTTGTCAATTACCCAGACTCATTTGGGACGATTCACCGACCCGA
>CAZDYO010000231.1:0-4847 GCA_964509555.1 uncultured Acidimicrobiales bacterium | reverse complement strand
GCCACCGCCCTTGAATTGGGCCTTGAGGACCGTTATGTCGTCGACATCAACGGTCACGTCGACCAGGTCGGTGCTCGAACCGGCCGCGTTCGATGTGGTGAGCTCAAAGGTGAGGACCCCGGCGTCCGCCGGAGCCGCGAACGAAGGCACCGGAGTGGAGATGTCGGAAAGCGCCACCGGCACGCCGGCAATCTGTGTCCAGGAGTACGCTGTCGCATTCTGCGAGGCGGTTCCGTCGAGAACGACCTGTGAACCCGGCACGAGCCCCAGTTGGTCGGGTCCGGCGTCGGCAACGGATGCCTGGGCGGTGGAGATCCCGCTGATGTCAACGGTCACCGCGGTTGGCACCGACATCTCGGCTCCTCTGACCACGGTGAGACTGAAGGTCAGTTGCCCTCCGGCCGTCCCGAGGTCCGGGGCAATCAGCCCACTGATCACAGCTCCCTGAACGGGTGTCACGCCATCAAACGGTGGTATCAGGGCCCCGCCTGTCTGGGTCCACACGTAGGCGTCGGGCGATCCGGTCGACGAGCTTCCGTCGAGGGTGAACTCCTGGCCCGGCATCAATGGGCCCGGAGGAACGCCGACCACCGACACCAGAGGCACGGGGGCCAGTCCACCGCCTGTGATGACGACGTCGTCGGAGTCGACACCGCCGGCACTGGACATGACGCTCACCTCAACAGGTGGGACGTTCACGTTCGCCACGCTGAACGAGTAGGTGCCGCCCGGCACCCCGGTGGTGACCACCGCGCCACCCCACACGAGACTCAACGACGCCGCGGCATCGCTGGATGTGGCGGTGACCATCATGGTCGACGTGTCCTGATCGAACACTGCGCCGCTGATGTGGACATTGTCGGTGATGGCGCTGACATTCGCGAGAGAGGGTGGATTGTCGCTGATGTTCCTGACCGTGAGGTTTGTGGGGATGGTCGTGCCGTGGGCGATCCGGGCGAAGTACCGGCCGGAGCCGTCGCCAACCATCTGTGTCTCGAGAATCCCGTTGCCAGAGACGGTGATCGTCTGTGAGGGCACCGACGTGGCGAACACGTCGACATAACCGGACCCGGCGTTGGTCGAATAGTCGACCCTGTTCACCTCTACCCCAGCCCTGACCGACTGCTTGGCCTGGACCGCGAACAGGTCGGTGCTGATGCAACTCGCGTCGATCACACCGGGGCAGACATCGGGCGATCCGCTGAAGGCCCCGACCGGACCCTCGATACGGAAGACGTTGGTGCCGTAGGGGCTACCGGTCACGGTATGGGGCACCGCCGGATCGGCGTAGTAGCCGGCTGGCAGCAGTGCCTGGTCGGAGTCCCAAACCAGGAAGGGGCCGGTGAGACCGTTGAGCGCGGCGTCGAAGTTGCCGCCGCCACTGAAGTCGCCGGTGTCGCGGGTGCTGTTGATCGACCTCGTGGCGTTCGCCGAGGCCGGATCGACGATGTACTGATCGACCCCGTACGGGTGGGTGACCGTGTAGAGGCCGGCCGGAAGGCCATCGACACGGAGTCGGATGCGGCTGAACGCCACCTGGTCTCCCGGGGCCACCGGTCCGACGGAGAAGGCGGCCTCAAGCGCCATGACGATCCGTGCGTTGCCGGCTGCGGTCCTCATGTCGGACACACCGGCCCACCAGAAGGCCTCGTCAGGGAAGTTGCCGGGGAAGTTGACCGGTTGCGTTGAGTCGGGGCGCGGACCGGCGATGCAGTGGACGTTGTTTTCGTCCAGGCACAGCTCAAGCCGGACTCCGTTGGTGTCCTTGAACCAGAGCGGGAAGCCCCCTACCTGGGGGCTGTAGTCGACTGGGCCAACCTGGGCCAGGCCGTCGACACCGCCGTTGTGAGCGGGCGCGGCCAGCACCCGATCGGCGGCCATCACACCTGCAGCGAGGGCCATGGCCGTGAACACCGCCACCACCGCCCTCCGCCTGGGTACGAGATCCCTGATTCTCGAAGTCCTTCGGAATACGCCCATCATTGTCGCCCTTTCGGTTCCTCCACGCCGCATCCAGAGCGGTCGGAGTGTCGGCAACGTAACCCCACATGAACTCGTGGTCAATGAAGATCGGGATCGTTGGGATTTGTTTAATGTCTTCTTAATCAAGCAGTAATCGAGATCGAATACCAGAGTTGGAGTGTTGACCCGAGCGGCAGCAATAGCAGAAATTCAGCATCCGGTGATGGAACGTTGTGGGCCGCATCCGGATCGACGAAGAACCAATGTGGTCAAACCCGGGCCCCGGGAGCGGACGTGATCTGAACTGTTCGAAATCGAACATTATTGTCCTGGCGTATGAAAGTCCCGCCACACGTAGTGACCACGGAGCGTGACCAATCAACCCCGGGAGTCCGCAGGGCCATCGATCGGGTCAGTGGGATCGGGCTCTTCGGTGTCATGGCAAGCCTCACGGACCGACGTCGAGCATGCGTCAGTTTCGTTGAAATAGCAGCGTTGTGAGTGTCTTAGGGTTGGCTTAGTGTCGCGGGGGATGGCCTGGAGCAGCGGCCAGTAACGGCCAGGGTGGCATTCCCACAGAACGTGCCCGTTTCGCTTGACCCGCAGCCGGCGACCACGTAGCGTGCTCTCCAAGAGGGCACTGACGGGCCCGGAAAATGGGGGAAGTGGGCGATGGGGAACATTGATTCCTTTGGGTTGACGCGTAGATTTGCGGCGCTTGTAAGCACAATCGCGGTGGGCGTCGGAGTGATATTGCAGGTGCGCCATGCGGGCCAGGAAGAGGTGCATGAGCTCAATCCTGTTGTGCATGCGTTGCGAGACATTGTCTTGTCCGTACCGCTTCTGGCCGTCGCATTGCTCATTGCGTTGGAGGTCTCAAACCTCCTTGTGAGGCGGGCCCGGCTCCACGGCTCGCTGACCGGAGACCTGGCAACGACCCTGGCGGCCGTCACCGGCCTGACCCTTGCGCTCATACCCGGAGCAATGGGCCACGGGGCCATGTTCACGACGGACAGTTCCGACCTTGGACATGCCCTCACCGACGCGTTGGCGATGATTCCCTTCACCTTCCTGGTTGTGCAATTGGCCATGATCGCCGTGCGATGGCCGGCCGATCTTTCCCCGGGGGCCATTGTCGACGGTGTCGTCGGGCCGCTCCACCGCAGAGCCATGGCCATGGCGGAGTTCGTGCTCGGAGTCGACAAACGACGGGCTCTTCGGGTGATGGCATCGGTGGCGGTGATCTCCGGTGGCCTGTCGATCAGCCCCATCAGTACCCCGGCGGGAGAAATCGAATCAGCGGGCGCGACGAGTCGTTCGGTCGGATCATGTGACTCCGGGGTGGTTGATCGTTCATATGAGGTGTCGGCCATCAATGTGGTGATCCCCCGCAACCGGTGGGGTGACGTCGACCTTGCCGGTCAGGTCTACGCTCTTGATCAGGACAAGGAAGCCATACGGCACTGGGCCTTTCCCATCGATGGCGACCCCACCCGCCCCGAGAACCGGCGCTTGCGTCCACGACCGTTGGTGTTGAGAGCGAACGAGGGGGAGTGCGTCGCCATCAGGCTCACCAATGAGCTCGACATACCGGCACCGGTCCCCCCGGGATCACCTCCTGCGTATGGTGAGGTGACCCTCCCGGGCGACAATCTCCCCGCCGATCAGTGGGTCTCGATCCACGCTCACGGGGTCTCCTACAACGTTCAGACTTCGGGTGGTGGCCAGGTCGGGTTCAACGAGGACACCGGAATTCCACCCGGACGCGACCACACGTACTACTGGCGTGTGCCGGCCGACGAGGGTGCCTATCTGTTCCGCGACACGTCCACGCTTGCCGGCTCCGAATCCGATGCGGGGTCGACCGGCCACGGTCTCTACGGCGTTCTGGCGGTTGAGCCTCTGGGATCCAACTGGTACGACCCCGTGTCGGGAGCAAGGCTTGACGGTGCGAAGCCGTATGAGAACGTCGCCGGGCAGAGCGGTGAGCTCTACCTCGATGCCATAATCGTTCCCCCTCTGGCTCAGGGGGCGAGCTACACCATCGATTCCGAGAACCTGCCGGTTCGTGAGCCAGACAGCGTGGCCTTCCGGGAGACCATGCAGATCTCCCAGGACGAGATGCCCGGCGATCACTTGCAGAACTGCGACCTGGTGGCCGCCGACGAGGGTCGGATGATCGACGGGAGGCCCGACCGATCGGGTTGCGCAGAGGTTCATCCCGCCGATCTCACGATTGAGAACGCCACGCTTTCGCCAAACGCCCTCGAGTTCAGTATTGGTCTCGGGTTCAACTACGGAGAGGAAAACCTTCTCCTGCGGCAGCATCCGATCAATCGTTGTGCCGACTGCGTGGGCGAGGAAACCTGGTTGTCTTCGTGGCCCTACGGCGATCCGTCGCTGGTCAAGCTCGCCAGCGGGTTCGGCCCTTGGTATCCGCGGTGGCACCCCTGGTACGACGGCGGAGCCGACGGGATCGGAGCCAACGACGGTCAGCAAAATGTGGGCAACGATGATGAGCAGGAGGACTGCGGGGTTCTCGGTGGGTGCTTCACCGCCAACGTTCCCCACGCCTACCAGTACGACGCCCAGAAGATTCGGTTCATCCATGCTGGCCCCAAGGAGACCCACGTCTTCCACTTTCACGCCCATCAGTGGCTGACCGATTCCCAGGATGTCGGCGACTCCGGCTCGACTCCCGGCGTGCCCGACGATGACCAGATGCCGGAAGCGACCACCATCGATTCGCAGAGTTTCGGCCCCGGTGAGAGCTTCACGGCCGATCTGTTGTTCGGTGCCGGATCGCGGCCGGGCACCGTTGGTGATGCCATCTTCCATTGCCATCTCTATCCTCACTTTGCCGAAGGGTTCTGGTCTCTGTTCCG
>CAZDYO010000230.1:0-4848 GCA_964509555.1 uncultured Acidimicrobiales bacterium | reverse complement strand
TCCTCACCAACTGCGCGGGCGCGAAATCCTCGGCGCCGTCAAGATCGAAACCGAAGCTGCCCACGTAGGCATGCCCGCTGGGTGACACGACCATGTCGTTGCAGTTGCCGGTGACCATGCCGGACAGATCGCAGTGAAGCCGTGTGTTGCCCTCCGAGTCGACCGCCAGCACCGACCGGTCGAGCATCGACACAACCAGCAGCGTGCCATCGGGCATCCACCCCAAACCCGATGGGCGTGAGTCGACCTTGACAATGAGGTTCTCGTTGCCGGCGGAGTCGAGGGTGAACACGCCCCCTCGGTAGAAGTCTGAGAACCACAGCTTGTCTTCGTGCCACCGCGGGCCCTCGCCGAAATCGATCCCGGTATGGAGCAGCTTCGCTTCTGTCATCCGACGATGGTAGACGCCGCGTCGACAACGCCGGGGTTATCAGGCGTCCAGGTAGCGGGTCACCGCCACTGCCGATCCGATCACCGACACCAGCACCGAGATTCCGAGGACCATCAGGGAGGTCTGCATGAATTCCGAACTCGTGACCTGGAATCCATCGAGCAGGGCCAGGCTGTTGGTGTCGTTGAAGCCACGGATCACCCACCGGTCGAGTGCCCACAGGCCACCCCACGCGCCCAGCGCTCCCATGACAGCCTGGGTGAGGCCCTCGATCATGAACGGAATTCGAATGAACCAGTTGGTGGCACCGACCACCTTCATGATCTCGATCTCTTCGCTGCGGCTCTTGATGGCGCTCACGATGTTGGTGAGGATCAACAAGGTTGCCGCACCCAGGAGGATCACCGAACCAGTGAAGAACACGATCCCGATCTTGTCGGCTTGGGTCTGAATCGCCCGGATGGTCTCATCGGCCGACACGACGCTTCTCACGCCGGGCCGACCCTTGAATTGGTTGGAGAGTTCTCTCACCACGTCGGCATTGGGGTCGGTAGGAACCACCCGGTAGCTCGGCGGCAGCTTCTCGGCCGGAACCGCGGCGATCAGTTCGGGGGTGTCGGCGAACAGAACCTTGAACTCCTCGTAGGCCTGATCCTGGTCGACGTAGGTCCAATCCCGTATCTCGGGGCTCTCATCAAGAGTGGTTCGGATCGCGGCATCCTGAGCCGGCGATGCATCGGGATTCATCCACACAACGAACTCGATGCCACCCTCCCACCTCGCGGTGGCGTTGCCGACCGCGTAGTTGAAGAGGAAAAAGCCACCGAACAACCACAGGGACACCCCGATGGTGATAACCGTGGCCGCGGTGAGCAGCACATTGCGCCACAAGTTCTGCGCGGTCTCGCGAACTGCGTATATGGGGCTGATCGCCATCTCGACTCCTACTCGTAGACGCCGCGGGCCTGATCGCGAACGATCACCCCTCGGTCGAGTTCGATCACACGACGACGCATCGTGTCGACGATGCCCCGGTCGTGGGTGGCCATCACAACTGTTGTGCCGGTGCGATTGATTCGGTCGAGAAGCCTCATGATCCCGACCGAAGTCTGGGGATCGAGATTTCCGGTGGGTTCGTCGGCCAGCAGAATCAACGGTCGGTTGACGAAAGCCCTGGCAATCGACACGCGTTGCTGTTCGCCACCGGAGAGCTGATCGGGGAAGTTGTCGACCTTGCTCGACAGGCCCACAAGCTCGAGAATCGCCGGAACCTGCTTGCGTATCACCTGTCGGGGCTTGCCGATCACCTCCAGTGCGAAGGCCACATTCTCGTAGACCGTCTTCTTACGGAGCAGCTTGAAGTCCTGAAAGATGTATCCGATGTTGCGGCGCAGGTAGGGAACCTTCCACGAACCGAGACTGCCAATGTCCTTGCCGGCCATGTAGATGGTCCCGGTCTCGGGGATCTCCTCACGATTGAGCAGCTTGATGAAGGTCGACTTTCCCGACCCGGACGCACCAACAAGGAACACGAACTCGCCCTTCGCGATGTCGATGGTGGCGTCGCGAAGCGCGACCACATCGCCCTTGTAGACCTTGGTGACGTTTTCGAGCTTGATCATGCCAATCCTGATGATCGGGCCGCCCGGCGCGTCGACGGTAGCAGCGGGCGGACGGAATTACTGGTCATTTGCATCACTGGCGGGCCTCGGATTTCGCTCGGCTCCATTGCAACCAAGCTTCCATGAACTGATCGATGTTTCCGTTGAGAACCGAGTCGACCTGAGATGTCTCGTAGCCGGTACGCAGGTCTTTCACCATCTGGTAGGGCTGAAGAACATAGCTTCGGATCTGACTTCCGAAGCCCACGTTTTGTTGCTCGCCGGTGATCCCGGCGATCTCGTCCTCGCGCTTCTTGCGCTCCAGCGCCAGAAGCTTCGACGCCATCATCTGCATGGCGCGATCCTTGTTCTGGTGTTGACTGCGCTCGTTCTGACAGCTGGTGACGGTGCCGGTCGGTAGGTGGGTGATGCGCACAGCCGAGTCGGTGACATTCACATGCTGTCCGCCTGCTCCCGACGATCGGTAGGTGTCGATCCGAAGTTCCTTCTCGTCGATCTCTATCTCGTCGCCGACCTCTTCGAAGAATGGCGAGACCTGCACCGCGCTGAACGCGGTCTGGCGTTTGCCCTCGTTGTTGAACGGCGAGATGCGTACCAGGCGATGCACGCCGTGTTCGGACTGCATGAGCCCATAGGCGTTGCGGCCCTTGAGTATGAACTCAACCGAGCTGAGGCCGGCCTCGGTTCCTTCCGACACGGCGGTGATCTCAACTGCCAGGCCCTTGTTGTCGGCCCAGCGGTTGTACATCCGCATCAACATCTCGGCCCAGTCCTGGGCATCGGTTCCACCCTCACCCGACTTGATCTGGCAAACGGCATCTCGTTCGTCGAACTCGCCGGTGAACAGCGAACGAAGCTCGAGTTCGTCGAATCTGGCGATGAGGCCGGCCACGGATTCGGCGATCTCGCTCTCGAGAGTTTCGTCGCCCTCCTCCCGAGCAAGCTGGTGGAGAACGTCGACATCGTCGACCGCTCCGGCCAAGCGCGAGTATTCCTCCAGATCCTCGACCACCGCGGCCAATTCGGAGGTGACCGCACGGGCCCTGTCGGCGTCGTCCCAAAGGTCCGGCCGCGAGGCTTCGACTTCCAGCTGGGGCCGCTTGGCTTCGAGCTCGGCGATGCGCAAATAGACCGACGCCTCATCGAGACGCGATCTGATGCTGGATATCTGATCGGAGAAGTCTTGCATCTGGACCGAGTGGGTTGCGGTTGGCGAGTCGACGCTACTCGCCGGCGCCGGCCGCGCCGTGGCAGTGTTTGTACTTCTTTCCGCTGCCGCACGGGCACGGATCGTTTCGCCCGATTTTCTCGAGATCGGACTTCACCAGCGGCACTCTCGACTTCGGGATGTTCGGCTCGATCCGCTTTGGTTCCCCGGACGCGGCGATCTGTCGGGACGAGGTTCCCGGTGAAGCCTCGCTCTTTTGTTCGGTGACGCCGGTGAGCTTCTGTTCGGGCTCGGGCTGGGGGGCCTGATTCACGGTGACCTGAACGTGCATGATGTATTTGATGAAGTCGAGCGCGATACCCGACATCATCATCCCGAACATTTCGAAACCCTCACGCTGCCATTCGGTCACGGGGTCCTTCTGCCCCATGGCCCGCAGATGGATTCCCTCGCGGAGAAGATCCATCTCACGGAGATGCTCACGCCAGCGTTGATCGATGAGCCGGAGCATCACCTGACGCTCGACCTGTCGAATAATCTCTTCGCCCAACTCGGCCTCTCGGGCCTCGTAGGCGGCCACCCCGTCCTCGTAGAGCGCATCCTCGAGGGCCTCGACGGTGAACAACTCGCTCAATTGCTCACTGGTCAGCTCAGTGGGCCAAAGCGTGGTGATCTCGGTGAGCAATCCCTCGAGGTCCCAGTCTTCGAACACATCCGATGCGGCAAAGGTGGAGGTCGCAGCGCTGACCGCGTCGTCGATGTATTCGAGAACCTCGGAGCGTAGGTCGGCGCCATCGAGGATCTGGGAACGGCGCTTGTAGATGACCTTGCGCTGTTCGTTCATGACCTCGTCGTATTCGAGGACGTTCTTGCGGGTCTCGGCGTTGCGTTGCTCGACGGTGTTTTGAGCCCGTTCGATGGCCTTGCTGACCATCTTGGCCTCGATGGGAACATCGTCGTCGAGGGCGCGGTCCATCACCCAGTTCATGGCCCCGGTGGCGAACAACCGCATCAGCTCGTCTTCGAGGGACAGATAGAACCGGCTCTCGCCGGGGTCGCCCTGACGACCGGCACGGCCTCGAAGCTGATTGTCGATCCGGCGACTCTCGTGGCGTTCGGTTCCCAGAACGTAGAGCCCACCGAGCTCGATGACCTTCTTCTTCTCTTCGTCTGTTATCTCGGTGTATTTCTCCAGGAGTTCGGCGTAACGGGCTCGGCCTTCCTCGCTGTCGGGATCTATCTCCTCGGACGCCAGCTCCCGGTTGGCGAGCCCTTCGGGATTTCCGCCCAGCAAAATGTCGACGCCACGACCGGCCATGTTGGTGGCCACCGTGATCTTGTTGAGACGGCCGGCCTGCACCACGATGTCGGCCTCTCGATGATGCTGCTTCGCATTGAGCACCTCATGGGGAATGCCGCGCTTTTCCATCATGCGAGACAACATCTCGGACTTCTCGACGGAGATTGTGCCGACCAATACCGGCTGGCCCTTCTTGTAACGACCCTCGATGTCGTCGAGGCACGCCCGGAACTTCGCGTGTTCGGTCTTGTAAATGAGATCGGCCTCGTCGAGACGGGCCAACGGTCGGTTGGTGGGAACCGGCACGACATGGAGACCGTAGGTGCTCACGAATTCCGAGGCTTCGGTCTCGGCGGTACCGGTCATG
>CAZDYO010000229.1:0-4859 GCA_964509555.1 uncultured Acidimicrobiales bacterium | reverse complement strand
TACACACTCACCCACCCCCACAGCCACTGGCGTACACCATCAACGCGACCCCGTCCGTGGGCACCGCTGTTTGCGAAAGATACTAAATATCCGGCAGTGGATGGGCGGCCAACGACACCGTGTTCATCAACCTCGGCGGAATTCAGCTCGGCCGCTTTGATGCCGACGGGTCGGGCAATATCACAGCGTCAGCCGTCGTTCCAGACCTTCCCCTCGGTGAGCAGATGCTGTTCGCGTTCAACTCCGCGACCAGCTGTGAGACCAGTACCTCCTACGCTGTGGTGAGTCCGTCGACCACCACCACCACTGCTGCTGCTGCAGCACCGGCCACCACAATCCCTGCCACCACCGCCCCATCGGTGACCACCACGACCGGTGTCGCTCCGCCGACCACCACTGCTGTCGCTCCGACGACCGCCGACACCACACCCGCCGGTGCCGACGACACCCTCAACGCCCCTGCCGGGCTCACCGAGTCAGGCAACACTGAATCGGGCGACAACAGTTCATCAAGTGGGTCGGCGCTGCTGATCATCATTGTCACCGCGGGTGGCATCAGTGTGGCCGCCACCGCTTGGTGGCGCCACTCACGTCGCGAGGCCGGCACCACGGCCGGGTAGCACCGCCCCGGCCGGGTCAGGTCGCGTCGATCCCCCGGTTCTCGAAGTCTCGCCGCAGCTCCTGGAGCGAGTCGTCGGAGTAACACGGCAAACCCAGACGGGGCTGATCGCCGGATATCACCTCGATCTTGGCCTCACCCATGTTGTGGTAGGCCAGCAGATGGAGCGCCCGGCGACCGACACTGTGGAGGAACGCGGCCACCGCATCGACGTTGGGGGTCGTGTCGGTGTATCCCGGCACGGCCGGCATCCGGAACTCCACCGGGAAGCCACCGTCGGCGAGACGCCTGGCGTTGTCGAGAATCGCCCCGAGGTCGTCGCCGAGAACCTGGTGATGGGCGTCGGGGTCAAGGATCTTGAGGTCGAAGTAGATGAGGTCGGCGAGACGGAGGGCGGGTTCGAGTGCGGGCCACGAGAACTTCCCTGCGGTCTCGATATTGGTGTGGATCCCTGCCTCGGTGCACAGCTCCAAGGCACGGGCGAGAAAGGCCGCATGCAGGGTCGGTTCGCCACCGGTGAACGTGACGCCACCGCCGGAACTGTCATAGTAGGCCCGATCGACCAGCAGTCTGTTGAGGAGGTCCCGGGGACCGATGGTCTCGCCGATGAGTTGCAAGGCCTCGGTCGGACACGCTTCGACGCACATGCCGCACCGGTCGCACAACTGGTGATCCACGCGTTGCCTACCCCGCACGATCGCGTGGTTGGGGCACACCGACTCACACTCGAAACTTTCCATGCATCGACTTCGGTGGAATCCGATCACCGGGCGCGCCGACTGCGACTCGGGGTTCTGACACCACGGGCAATTCAGGCCGCATCCCTTGAGGAATACCAGCGATCTGATCCCGGGGCCGTCATGAATCGAGAACCGCTGGATATCGAACACGGGGGCGGTCAGCGCGGTCATGCGTGTTGCCGGGTGCGGTCGATCATCTCCTGTTGCATTTCGGGGGTGAGGTCGACGAAGTACGCACAGTAGCCCGACACCCTCACCAGCAGATTGCGGTGGCTGTCGGGGTCCTTCATGGCCGATTCGAGAAGGTCGGTGTCGAGCACGTTGATCTGTAATTGCATCCCACCCTGGGCGAAATAGCCCCGGATGAGTGCCTCCAACGCCATCCGTCCGGAGTCGTCGCCCACCGTGACGGAGTCGAACTTGATGTTCACGTTGACGCCGTTGCCGAACCGGCCGTGATCAAGGCTCGATACCGAATTCAGCGAGGCGGTCGGCCCGAGATGGTCGACGCCGTCGACGGGCGCCAGACCGTCGGCGAGTGGACGGCCGGCGAGACGACCGCTCGGCATGGCCGCCATCTTCCGGCCGAACCCGTGGTGGCATGTCATCGAGTAGAACCCGGGCATCCACCTTCCCCCACGCGTGTTGGTGTGAGCCGACACGCATCGATCGAACATCTCCACCAACTGGGAGGCGATTCGGTCGACATGGGGATCGTCGTTTCCAAACTTGGCTGCCTTCCTTGCCCGCGCCCGCAGCAGATCGTCACCTTCGAAGTTGCTGGCACAGGTGTCGGCCATGTCGGCGAGAGTGCATGTGCCGTCGCGAAACACGAGCTTGTCGATCGCGGCCACGGAGTCGGCCAGGTCGGCCACCCCCACCCCCTGGATGCCAGAAGCGTTGTGGCTGGCTCCGCCCCGCGTCGAATCAGTGGCGTTCTCAATGCATCCGCCGATGGTGAGAGACGACAGTGGTGTCGGGAAATGGGTTGCCCCCGACAACTCCACGGCATCGAGTGATCGCTTCAGGTTGGCGAGGCGTCGGGCGGTGACCTCCTCAATCCGCTGCATCAGATCGGCGGTGGACGAGATGTCGGCAAGCCATGGCCGCCGGGCCGTACTTCGACTCGTGAGCGCGTGCCCACCACCGAGTACGAGCTCGAGACTGAACGCCAGGTTGAAAATCGCGGCATCGGACGACGTGAAGCTCTCGCCGGGAAGCGCGGGCTCGACGCACCCGACCGTGGCATAGTTCCAGACCTTTGACGCATCGACGCCTCGGGCCGCCATCGCCTTGGGGATCACGTCGTCGTTGTAGATGGCCGGCGACCCTCCACCGGAAGCCACGACCTCGACGACCCGACTGACATACTCGGGATTCGAGGCGCCACCCATCCGTGCATGCCAGTTGGGCTGGCGAGTCTTGAAAGAATCGATCACGTCGAGCAGCAGGAAGGTGAGATCGTTGGTTGCGTCGTGGCCGTGTTCGTCGACTCCTCCGATCGACGCGGCCTGCCCACTGGGAAGCCCGGAGAAGTAGGTGGTGACCCGAGACGAGAACAAGGGCAGCACCTCGGAGAGCTTGAGGCAGAATGCGGCAAAGAGATCACCCACCCGGTCGCGGTCGAAATGCGAACTGGACGACTCCGCCGAGTAGAGCGGGTGGAGGTACTGATCTATTCGGCCGAGGCTCACCCCCTGGTCAAGAGATTCGATCTGAATCAGCAGCTGGAAAAACCAGATTAACTGCAACGCCTCGTGGAGGTTTCGGGCCGGTCGGCGAGGCACCTGCTGAAGCACCTCAACCAGATCGTGGCGGCCGATACGTTCCGCTTCTCGTCGGTAGCGGTCGCCGAAGTCGTCAATTGCGTCGAGGCACACCAGACTGGCGTCGAGGTAGTCACGGTTCTCGTCGGAGAGGCCACCATCGGAACGGCGCCTCTCAACCCTGGCCCGCAGGCCTTCGGTTCCCATGTTGACGAGTCGGGCGTAGTCGGGCAGGAAGTGGGCCACACCACCGACCTCGTTGACCACGTGGTCGACCGCCCCGAGTTGGTCCTTGACGTACGTGATCTTCTCGCGCAGGGGAAAGGCCCGCATGGCCAGGTTCTTGTTGAGCCAATACGGCATGACGGTCCGCATCAGTGTTCGTTTGGCCTGCGGGTCGACCCGAATCGGGTTGATCGGCCGCGACTCGAATCGTCGCAGATCCTCCAACATGGCCCAGCCGGCCTTCTCGATGTGGCAAATGGCCCCCACGCGATGCTCAGTGTGGGATCCGACGATCAACTCGCCGGGATGGATCCGAATGGTGCGTCGAGCGAGATGATCGGCCAGCGCACGAGCGTTGAGAAGGCAAGGCTGGAGGTTGGCGGACTCGCGCTTCCAGAACTGCGTGTAGTGGATGGCCCGCTCGGCGCCGAGGGCCGGCCGGCTCGACTGATGGTCGGACCGGAGGGCCAGAATCTCCGCTGATGGCTGCCAGCGCACCACGGGACCGAGGTCAGCCGCCGTAGTTCATGCCGGTGTCTCGCAGCAGCAGGGGGACCGACTCGGGGTCGCGGACCCCGGCCTCGACCACCTCAGCCACGTAGACGGTGTGATCGCCCCGAGCCACCGAGTCGGTCACCCGGCACTCGAACCAGTAGGGGGTCTGGAGCAGAAGGGGTGAGGCGGTGGACGGGCCCGGCTCGAACCGATGCCCGTTGATGTGGTTGCCCTCGACGGTTGTCGACCGGAAGAACGCCTTGCCGATGTCGAGTTGGTCGGCCGCCAGCACATTGACGGCGAATTCACCGCACCGTTCGATCAGCGCCGCCGCGCCACTGTCGGCATTGACGCCGACCATGACCAATGGAGGTTGAAAGCTCGCCTGACTGATCCAGTTGACGCCGCTGGCGGCATAGTCGTCGCCATCGTGAGCGGTGAGCACATGGAGTCCGTAGTTGATCGCCCTCAACGCCAGCTTCTTGGCGTCCGCATCCATGCGTGTGATCCTCCTTGGTCGGGTGGCCTGTGGTGTCCGACAGTAGCTGTGGCCCCACCCTTGCGCCGAACGGGCCGGCTACCCGCCGTGCTTGGGGTCCGACCGGTGGGAGCCGATGTCGATTCCCCGCTGTTCGAGTTCCTGCATGACCAGTGCGAGACGCTCGCTGATCTCAGCTCCACCACCGGCGGCGACCACTGCCACGTTGAGGGAGGCGAGGCTCCCACCCGGATAGGCGTCGGACGACATCGAGTTGCCGTCGGCCGAGGCCATGGTGGCGCGGCTGACGGTATTTGATCGGAGCCCGTTGATCTTTGCGCCCAAGGATCGAGCCTCTTCGATCAGGGCCTCGTCGGTGCGATGAGCGAAACGGTCGTATGGCACCGACCGGGCCAGTTCCCTCAGATGGTCCTGCTCGCTTTGGAGACGGAACTTGGTGGCGAAGTCGTCGTCGGCCACGCCGATCAGTTCTTCGGTGATCTCTCCGAGTCTGACCCGCACTTGTTCGTCGCTCG
>CAZDYO010000228.1:0-4863 GCA_964509555.1 uncultured Acidimicrobiales bacterium | reverse complement strand
CGAGGGCCAACGCCCGACGCAAGAAGGCCAACCACGGACGCAAGCCGAATCTCGGTCGCAACAGCTGATCCACGGTTTCTGAAAACTCGGCCGCCGGCACCCCCATCGGGTCCGGCGGTCTTGTTGTGTCCGGCGAGGCTTGCCCCGCCACCACGGCTCAGGGCGCGGTCGGACACCGGCCTATACTCCGGGCATGTACGCACAGAGGCACTTCCGCGAGACCGACCCCGAGATCCTGACCGCGACCATCCGCTCGATCGGTGCGATCTCACTGGTCACGTCGGCTCAGGGCGGCCTCATGTCGACGTTCGCACCGGTGTTGGTCGAGGGTGATGCGCAGCAACCGGTCCTGGTGGGCCACATCGCCAAGGCGAACCCCCAATGGCGCGACACCGACCCTTCGGGTCCGGCAATGGCGATCGCCATCGGCGCCAATGGCTACATCAGTCCCAACTGGTATCCGTCGAAGACGTCGGACCCGAAGGTGGTGCCCACATGGAACCACGTCCATGTCCAGGCCCATGGTCGAATCGAGTTCCTCCCGAACCGCGACGACTGCCTCCGGATCGTGACCGCGCTCACCGAGTTCCACGAAACCAACCGGCCTGAGCCATGGTCGGTGGATGACGCCCCCGACGATTTCGTCGACTCGAAGCTGGCCGCGATCGTCGGATTTCGACTCCGGGTCGACCGCCTCGAGGGGATGTTCAAGATGAGCCAGAACCAACCGGCGGAGAACCGGGCCGGGGTCATCGATGCCCTCGGACCGGCGAGCGACGTTGCCCGCATCATGAGCCAATCGCGGGCCAGCTGACCTCCGGGGCGGAGTGGTGGTCAGATACGGATGATGCCTTCGTCAGTGGCCTTGAGCGTGCGTCCCGTCCGGTTGCCGGTGGGTTCGCCGTCGTCGAAGGTGACCGCACCCGACTTGACCGTGGCCACGTAGCCGTCGACCTCCTGCAACAGTCGCTTCCCGCCGGCGGGTAGATCGTTGACCATGTGGGGGGCGTGGAGGTGGAGGCCGTCGTGGTCGATCACATTGACATCGGCCAACATCCCCTCGGCCAGCACACCGCGGTCGGCCATGCCGTATACCTCGGCGGTGGCCCGGGTCTGCTTGTGGACCACCTGCTCCACCGGTATGCGTTCGCCTCGGCGGCGATCACGCGCCCAATGGGTGAGCAGGTAGGTGGGGAACGAAGCGTCGCAGATCAGACCGCAATGGGCGCCCCCGTCGCCCAACCCCACCACTGATGCCGGATGGGTGATCATCTCCCGGATGGCGTCGTGGTTGTGGTCGACATAGCTGCCGAGCGGAGAGAAGATCATCGCCTTTCCGTGGTCCTCGAGCAGCCAGTCGTAGACCACCTCCGCCGGTGTGCGCCCGACCCTCGCCGAGGTGGCCAGCGCGCTGGCCTCTGCCGGTGGCTCGTAGTCGGGTGGGTCACCGAGTCGATACATCTGGTCCCACGCCGTGGCCAAATGAACCGCGGCCCGCTGTTCGGTGGCCGGCTCCTCGCTCAGCAACTGGGCCCTGAAGGACGGATCCCGGAAACGGGCCACGATCTCGTCGTGGGGACGTCCCCACAACAACCGGTAGCTCGGGTGGGCCATGAACGGATGGAACGACGACTGCAAGCCGAACAGCATTCCAGTGGGCCGGGCGGGTACCTGCGGGGTGAGCCGCGCCCCGGAGTCGGACTGCGCCGCAGCCGCTTCCAGCGCCCGGCGGTACGCGTCGGGATCGTGGGGCACCTGGGCCAACGAATAGGTGACGTCGACGCCCACCGAGGAGAGGTATTCGAGCCATTGCCGTTCGCCGCCGTCGATGAACCCGTCGGACACATACTGGAACAGCCCCCGCCCGACCTCGGCCATGGCATCGGCGATGGCAGCCAGCTCGTCGGTGCCGGCGTTGGTGCCCGGGACAAGACCATGCTTCGACCGGTGGAGAATGGTGCGAGAGGTGGAGCATCCCAGCGCACCTTCTCGCACGCCCTGGGCCATCAGTCGGGCGACCTCGGCAATCTCGCCCGCGGTGAGATCATCTGAGTGGGCCCGCTCCCCCATCACGTAGGCCCGCACCGCCGCGTGGGGAACGGTGGTGGCCACATCGACCGTGCGGTGCATCGTGGCCAGGGTGTCGATGTACTCACCGAAGGTCTCCCATCGCCAGTCGATGCCCTCGTCGAGAGCGGTGCCCGGGATGTCCTCGACACCTTCCATCAACTCGATCAGGAAGTTCTTGTCGCCGGGCTTCACCGGAGCGAATCCGACACCGCAGTTGCCCATGACCACGGTGGTGACCCCATGATGCGATGAAGGCGCCATCTCCGGATCCCAGGTGGCCTGACCGTCGTAATGGGTGTGGACATCGACCCAGCCGGGAGCAACCAGAGCGCCATCGGCCACGATCTCATGGCGGCCGCGGGTACTGACCCGTCCGACCGCCACGATCAGATCACCGTCGATTGCCACATCGGCGGTCCGGGCCGGGGCACCGGTGCCGTCGACGACCCTCCCCCCTCTGATGACCAGATCGTGCATTCGTCCACCTCTCGACTAGTCCGGGCAACTGGGGCTGCCATGCCCGCCATTGTCGCGGATCGGCGCCCGTATGGTTAATTCCCCGCCGAGGGCCGATACTGGAGCCGTGCTTCTCGTGTTCGACGGCGACTGCGGATTCTGCACCACCTCAGCCAGGTGGATTGAGCGCCGCCTGCCCGAATCGGTCGAGGTCGAGCCCTGGCAGAGTCTGCAACTCGACGAGATCGGCCTCACCCGAGACGATGTCGTGTCGGCCGCATGGTGGATCGACGATGCCGGCCATCGCCATCGTGGTCACATGGCCATCGGTCACGCCCTCCGCGCCGCCGGAGGATTCTGGGGCCTGCTGGGATGGCTGATCACCACCCCGCCTCTCTCATGGATCGGCAAGCCTGCCTACTGGCTGGTGGCCCGCTACCGATACCGGCTGCCGGGCGCCACCGACGCGTGCCGGCTTCCCGACCGGGACTGAGAACTGGTAGACCACCTCGCGTGACAATCACCCTCTCAGAAGCAGAGTCGCGCCGGCTCATGGCCCGCCATGGCGTGCCGGTATCGCCGTTCGTCACCGGCTCCAATACCGACGATGTCGTCGCTGCCACCATGGCCGACCCCGAGGTTGAGTTCCCCGTGGTGGCCAAGTTGTGCGGCCGGGCCATCGCCCACAAGACCGAACGGGGTCTTGTCAGATTGCGTCTGGCCGACTTGAGCGAACTGCGATCGGCGTGCGACGAACTGTTGGCCGCGGCCGGGCCCGACGACGGCGAGGTCGAATTGTTGGTCTCGAGCATGCTTTCCGGCAATCGTGAATTGATCGCAGGGCTCACCACAGATCCCCAATTCGGGCTGGTGGTGATGCTCGGTGTGGGTGGGGTTCTGGCCGAGGCCGTTGCCGACGTGACCTTTCGACTCGCTCCGATCGGGCCCGCCGATGCCACCGAGATGATCGACGACCTTGCCGGCCAGAAACTGCTCGGTGAGTTCCGGGGCGAACCGGCTGTCGACCGTGCCCGACTGGCCGACACGCTGATGGCTCTGTGCTCGGCCGGGCAACACGAAGTCGGGCTGGTGTCGGCCGACATCAATCCGCTGATAATCGTCGACGGCAAGCCGGTGGCGGTGGACGCGCTCGTCGAGATCGAGGGCGAGGCCTCATGACCCGTGACCTCACACCACTGTTCGACCCGAGGGGCATCATCATCACCGGGGTCTCGAGCCATCCCGGTAAGTTCGGATTCGTCACCCTCCACAACCTGCTCACCTCCGGCTACGGGGGCCGCGTCTTCGCGGTCGGTCGGGAGCCCGGCGAGGTGCTCGGCCACGAAGTGCTCGGTTCGATCGACGACGTGCCCGAAGGCGCGGCCGACATGGTTTTCATCTGCACGCCGCAGAAGGTCAATGAGGACCTGCTTCGTGCGGCCGCGGCCAAGGGCGTGACGGCAGCGTTCTTCGCGGCCGCCGGCTATCGCGAGGCCGGGCCTGACGGAGCCGAAGCCGAACGTCGGCTGGTTGCGCTCGCCGGCGAACTCGGGATCGCGCTCGCCGGACCCAACGGACAGGGTGTGGTGTCCACACCGTCGTCGATGTGTGCCCAGATCGTGGCTCCCTACGCGCCCGAGGGTCGTATCGGCATTGCTTCGCAGTCCGGCAACTTCGTGTCGTCGTTTCTCAACATGGCCCACCACACCGGAGTCGGCGTGAGCCGTGCGGTGGCAGCCGGCAACGCGGCTGTTCTCGGCATCGTCGACTACCTCGAGTGGTTCGCCGACGATCCCGAGACCGATGTGAGTCTGGCCTACATCGAGTCGGTCGATGACGGCCGTTCGATGTTCGACCGACTCCGGCCCATCGCCGAACGCCAACCCATCGTGGTGGTGAAGGGCGGAGCCACCGAGGCCGGGGCGCGGGCCGCGGCGAGCCACACCGGCGCTCTCGCCAGCGACGACAAGATCTTCGACGGCATGTGCCGACAGGCCGGTCTGATACGTGCCCGCGATGTCGAGGAGGGCTTCGAGATCGCGGCCACTTTCGCCACCCAGCCGGTCCCGGCCGGAAACCGAACCGTGGTGGTCACCTCCGTGGGTGGTTGGGGTGTGGCCGCGGTCGACGCCATGGCCGGCTCATCCCTGGAGGTGACCTCGCTTCCCCCCGACCTGTTCGATGCGATCGATGCCATGCTCCCGCCTCGCTGGAGCAGGTCGAATCCGATCGACATGGCCGGCGGTGAGACCCGCGACACGGTCCCGGAGATCCTGGGGATGGTCGCCAGTCATCCCGACGTCGATGCCATCGTGTTCCTGGGTCTCGGGATTCAGT
>CAZDYO010000227.1:0-4867 GCA_964509555.1 uncultured Acidimicrobiales bacterium | reverse complement strand
CCAATGGGATGACCGAGGGCTACCGCCCCGCCGTTGACGTTGACGATGTCGTCGGGCAGGCCGAGATCTTCCATCGACGCGAGGGCCACCGCGGCGAATGCTTCGTTGAATTCGAACAGGTCGATGTCGGAGACCTTGAGGCCGGCTTTGTCGAGCGCGACCATGGTGGACCGACTCGGCTGGGTGAGCAGCGACGTGTCGGGGCCGGCCACCTCGCCGAACGAGACCACCTCGGCCAGCGGTTCGACTCCGAACCGGTCGGCGACGGCCTTGGTCGTGACCACCACAGCCGAACCGCCGTCGGAGAGCTGTGAGGAGTTGCCGGCGGTGATGTTTCCCGACTCGGCGAATGCCGGGCGCAGTTTGGCGAGCGACTCGGCCGATGTGCCGACTCGGATGCCTTCATCGGCGTCGATCGTGAGTGCGTCGCCGCGTCGTTGCGGAACCGCAACGGGCACGATCTCCTCGGCCAGCAGTCCGTCCTTGGTCGCCCGGGCGGCTCTCTCATGAGAGCGGGCGGCCAATTCGTCCTGGGGGCCCCGGGCCAAGCCGGCTGATGCCGCGTACTTCTCGGTGCCGGCACCCATGAGGCAGACGTCGAACGAGCAGAACAGGCCGTCGAAGTTGACCGAGTCGACCACGGTGGAGTCGCCGAAGCGGTATCCGGCCCGTGCGCCCGGCAGAAGGTAGGGGGCGTTGGTCATCGACTCCATACCCCCGGCCACCACGATCTCGGCTTCACCGAGCACGATCATGCGACGGGCCAGCTCGATGGCGTTGAGACTCGACAGGCACGCCTTGTTGATGCCGGTCGATGGAACTCTCAGCGGTATCCCGCCCTTGAATGCGGCCTGCCTGGCGGGAACCTGACCGGCCCCGGCCTGCACGACCTGGCCCATGAAGGCGAAGTCGACCTGATCGCCGGTGATGCCGGCTCGGGACAGAGCGCCGGCTATGGCCAGCCCGCCGAGGTCGGTGCCGCTCAGGGGGGAGAGGGCACCCGACAGTTTCCCTATCGGGGTGCGGGCACCGGCAAGGATCACGATTTCGGTCATGGCAACCTCCGAGAATGACGTCTCACAGATGCTACGCAGCCCGACCCGTCAATGCGGTGGCCGGCCCGGGAGGGTCAGATGGAGACCGGTATTCTGGTTAGCAGCCGGTCGATGTCACCGACGAAATCCTCGGCCTTGTGATCGGACGGCAGGTCGAACTCCACCACGGATTGGTCACGGAAGACGAAGCGGAGCTTGGCCAGCGCCACCCGTGCCGGTCGGACCTCGACGGCTGCGATGGTGGAGAGCCAGTCGCTTCCGCGTACTTCGACCTGTCCGGAGAGCCGCCCCTTGGAGCACCACAACACCCGCTGGTCGGTGATGAGGACCAGGTTGACGTGGTCAGGCATCTGCCCGCCGGCGCCCATGGCGCCGCGGGATGCCGCGGCGTAGACCGTCGGCCCGAGCAACGCGAGGGTGGTGATGTACTTGCGGTCCTGCAGTCGGCCGTTGGACAGCACGGGTCGCCAAGCGATCACCGACTCGCCGTTCTCGAGATCCGAGCTGAGAGCTTCCTCGAGATGCTGCCTTGTTCCCACTGTTCCTCCTGTTGACAATCGGTCCGGTGACAATGGACCGTGGTACAAGGTCTCTCGGCGGAGATGACGTCGGCCTTCATCGAGAAGGGTCGAATGGTTCACCCATGAGAATCGTTTGGCCCATCATCTGCCCGGTTCAGACAAGCAGGGCGGCAAGCGTTGTGTCCCAGTCGTTGATTCCGCATCCGTTGGCTCGATCGATTGACGTGTTCACCTGCTCGCCGTCGAGCGTTCCCGTGAATGTTGCCACCTCCGGGCCCCCGTAGATCTCGGTGCAGATGCGGTCGGTGGGTGGTCCCTGTATCAACAGGCTGCGTACGTCGGTTCGTGTGAGGGCCATGCACATGGAGGCCGCGGAGCCGGTGGTGTCGCCGGTGACCGTGGCGGTGTCGCCCAGGCAGTTCAAGCGGTAGGTGGCGGTGGGTGTGGAGTCGATGCCGTCGGGATGAACAGCGATGGTGATGTCGGCGATGGGGTAGGGCCCGGCGCCCGGGGCCGCTCCGACGTTGGTTGTGGACGTGCTGTCGCCGCAGGCCGAGGCCAGGAGGGCCATTGCTCCCGCGGTGATGAGAATCTTGGTGAGTTGTTTCAGTGGTCTCTTCATGGGGTTTCTTCGTTGCTCCGGTAGCTCGTTCGCGTTGTTTGACGCCGCGGATTGCCGATTGGTTCCCGAGAGACGTCGGCCGGGTAGCAGAGGTGGGCGCTACCAGCCCCGCGCTGCCCACTCGTCGAGGTGGGGCAACTCGGCTCCGATGGTGGTGTCGTCGCCATGGCCGGGCAGCACGATCGTGTCGGGGTCGAACACACGGAACATTCGATCCTCGATGCTGCGGAGGATGGTGGGGAAGTCGCCGCCCTCGTAGCTGGTGTTGCCCGGACCGCCCGGGAAGAGGGTGTCGCCGGTGAACAGAAGTGGGGTGTCCTCGACGCTGAACGAGATCGATCCGGGCGTGTGCCCCGGGGTCAGGTGGGTGTGAATCCTCAATCGGCCGATCTCGATGACCGTGTCGTCGTCGAGGATGTAGTCGTAGCTGGGCAGCATGGCGGCATCGGCGGCGGTCACTCCGACCTCGTATCCGGCGTCGCGGATCGCCGGGACGGCCTGGATGTGGTCCCAGTGTCCGTGGGTTTCGAGGACGGTGCGTACTCCGAGCGATTCGCACAACTCAAGCAGCTTGTCGTGTTCGTTGGCCGCGTCGAGAAGCACCGCCTCTCCGGTCTGACGGCAACGGATCGTGAAGACATTGTTGTCGACCGGGCCCACCACGATCTTGTGGACCTCGACCATGGAATTGGACCAGTGAAGCGTCATCGCCAGATGGTAGGTGACGGCTGGCACGGATGGCCGTACATCCGCCCATGGTGTGACTCGGTGTGGTGAAATACCACTTTCCGTGGATAGATGGTTCCTGAAGATGACGTTAAGGAAACAATCGTAATCCAATCGACATTATTCGTCGCAGCTGATACGGTTCGGGGCGCAAACGAGACCATCGTGGGCCAAACCAGTACCGCCGTGTGAGAAGTGAGCTGTGAGAAGCGAACGCCACGGCGCCACGAGAGGGAAAGGAGGAGCAATGCGAACCACAACCACGGCAGCGGTCGTAGCGGCGGCGCTCCTCGTCGGAGCATGCGGCACCACCGCCCCCGACTCCTCCTCCGCCCTGTCGGCGGCTCCAACCCCCACCTCGGTGCCGGCAACGTCTTCCACAATCGCGGTTGAGCCGACCGTACCGCTCGCCGCCCCAGCGCCGGCCGAACCGGTCGCACCGAGACCGGCACCGGTCGACCCGCCGCACTACCTGGCGCCACCGATCGCGGTGGCCGTCAACGCTCCCCCGAGCACGATGGCGCCCTTGGCGAGCCCGGCCGCTCTCTCGGAAGTCGCCGGGATCACCGCAAGCGCCAGTGCGACCGTGGCTCCGACCACCACGACCGTCGCTCCTCCCACGACGCCACCACCCACCACGGTTCCCCCCACCACCACCGTTGCTCCCCCCACGACGCCACCACCGACAACGCCACCACCCACCACCACGGTTGCCCCGACCACCACCGTTTCCCCCACCACGACCGCACCTCCGGCCAGCTCATGGCTTCCCGTCGATGCCGGGGCCGCAACCAGATTCGCGGCCGACATCAACCAGCTGCGGGCGGGTCTCGGCCTTGGGGCTCTCACGCGTGACCCCCAACTCGACTCGCTGGCCATGGGCTGGGCCCAACACATGGCCCAAACCGGAAGTTTGCAACACTCAACCATCATCCACTCGCTGGTCAACAGCGGTTGGTCGGCTGCAGCCGAGAACATCGGCTACGGCCCGGGTGAGACCGTTGTGTTCAATGCGCTGGTGGCCAGTCCCGGCCACTACACCAACATGACCAACGCCGCCTACACCCATGTGGGAACTGCGGTGGTGGTGGTCGGCAACACCATCTGGACCGCTCACCTCTTCGCCGGCTGAGAAAGCCGATCGGCGCTCGTCGGTTTTGCTGTCCCATCCCTCGTAACCTCGGTGAGGCTGAACCTGTTCGCAGCGGACGGTTTGGCATCACGCCCCACGAGAGGATTCCACCAATGGCCCCCACCCCGAGCCCCGCGGCCGACGGTTCGAGCGAGCGACGCGAGAAGTTCGATGCCGCCCCGGAGATGTTCATCGATCCCGAGAAGTCCTACACCGCGGTGATGACCACCAGCCTCGGCACCATGAAGATCGCTCTCGACCCGATCGCGGCGCCCAGGACCGTCAACAACTTCGTGACCCTGGCCCGCTACCACTACTACGACGGCATCATCTTCCACCGCATCATTCCCGGTTTCATGTGCCAGGGCGGCGACCCGACCGGGACCGGAATGGGCGGCCCGGGCTACAAGTTCGAAGATGAGCTCCCCAAGCCCGGCCGCTACGAGATCGGCTCGGTCGCCATGGCCAACGCCGGCCCCAACACCAACGGCTCGCAGTTCTTCATCGTGTCGGGTCCGAGCGGTGTGGGTCTGCCCCCGCTCTACTCGCTGTTCGGCAAGGTCGTGTCGGGTCTCGACGTTGTCGAGGAGATGCAGAATGTGCCGACCGCCCGCGGAGATCGCCCCAAGACCGATGTGGTGATCGAGTCGGTTGAGATCATCGAAGGCGACTGACATGGCGATCGAAATCGTCGGCGTTGTTGGCGCCGGGGCCATGGGCAGTGGCATCATCGAGGTGGCCGCGCGCAACGGCCTTGAGGTGGTGGCCCGAGAGATCTCCCCCGAGGCCGTCGAAGCCGGAAAGTCCAAGG
>CAZDYO010000226.1:0-4874 GCA_964509555.1 uncultured Acidimicrobiales bacterium | reverse complement strand
CCGGTGGCGACGACGTTGATCTCGCCGAGCTCTGCAGCAAACCTCGCCACCATGCCGTCGATCATGGCCGCGAAGCCGTAGACGGTGCCGGACTGGATCGACTCGACCGTGGACTTCCCGATCACGCTGCGGGGCTCCACGAGCTCCACCGCCCTGAGCGCGGCGGCCCGGCCGAACAGGGCATCGAGACTGATCTCGACCCCGGGGGCGATCGCACCGCCGAGAAACTCCCCATCAGCGGAGATCACATCGAAGTTGTTTCCGGTGCCGAAATCGACGACGACACTGGGGCCGCCCAGAAGATCGTAGGCGGCGATCGCGTTGGCGATCCGGTCGGCACCCACCTCCTTGGGATTGTCGTAGAGGATCGGCATGCCGGTTCGCACACCGGGCTCTATCACCACAGCTGGTACCGGCAGGTAGCGGTCGACCATGTCACGCAGATTGGCGAGAATCCTGGGCACGCCCGAGCAAATGGCGGCACCGGTGAGGTCGTCGTCGAAGTCGACTCCGACGGTGTCGAGCAGCGAACGGACGAGAACCGACATCTCATCGGAGGTGCGTTCGGCATCGGTCGACACCCGCCAATGTTCGACCAGTCCGGCGGAACATCCCTGCCCCTCATCGGACGTGGGATCGTAGAGGCCCAGCACGGTCTGGGTGTTTCCGACATCGATGGCCAACAGCACGACCGATGACGCTAGCGGACGCGGCCGCTCAGCCGAACCCTCGGGCGTCCTGCTTGAGGGCAAGGTCGACCGATACTGCCGACGCGACCACGAGGCTTCGGAGGGGTTCCTCCAGCGGTCGATGTATCTGCAACACGTAATCGTCGGCCGTGGTGAACATGGTCTTGGCCAAGCCCTCCCACGTCTTGGTTATCCTCGCCACCTCGGTGCCGTCGTTGTCCTTGATGTTGAAGTTCCACGCCCGCCAATTCTCCCCGTTCAACGTGCCCATCGGTCCGGACGGACCAACAAGCGAGAACCGGATCTTGCCGATCATGTTCTGTTGGATGATGGATCCGAGCTGATTCCCGGATGCATCAGTGATGTGAACCTTCGACTTGGCGAACTTCTTCGGCCGCGTGATCGTGAGCTGAACCACACCCTGCATGTCGACCACCTGCAACGAGTGGGTCATGAACTGGTCGAAACTGCTCACGAACCTGGCCACCTTCTTCAGCGTGCTCTGGCCCACTTGGCGGATGGCACCTATCTGGTTGCCGTCCTGGTCGTGGATGGCGTACTCGTTGTTGAGTTCGATCAGCTTGGCCTTCTGGTTCACCACCAGCACGGGTTCGGTGAACAACGTGCCACCCCCGGCCACGGCCGAGTCCACTCCGGCCTTGACCCTCACCTGATTGCGAATCTTGTCCGATGACCTACGGGTGGTGGGTACGGGCCCCGATGTCGTCAGCGCGGCCTTCGACTGTTGGCCATGGTCGGATACATCGTCGGTCCAGGAGGTGCCATCGAAGTACCGGTATTCGTGGACACCGCCCGGATCCGGATACCAATCGGCGGCGGGGGTTTCCGCCTCGCCGGCGGCCGCGTCGGAGTTGTCGGTCATGAGTCGACTGTACGACATCCGGCATTGTCGATCAGCCTTGCACCCCCGAACCGGACCGCCAGGAGCAACCTGACATCACCCCGCAGCGGCCCATCGGCCACCAGCGAGTCGGCCGGCACCGCGGCCGCGTAGTCGAGCTGTGCCAGCGGTGCGGTGGAAACCACCCCGGCCATCTCGGTCTCGATCACCGAATGGTCGGTGACCCCCGCCTCCACCAGCTCGATGCCGGCCAGCAATGCCCGCCGAAGCACCGGCGCCTGCCGTCGATCCTCGGGCGAGAGATACACGTTGCGACTCGACATGGCCAAGCCGTCGGGCTCACGCACGATCGGGCAGGAGATCACCTCCACCGGCAGCGACAGATCGGCAGTCATGCGCCGAACCACCGTGACCTGCTGCCAGTCCTTGGCCCCGAAATACGCCCGGCATGGTCCCACGATCGAGAACAACTTGGCGACCACGGTGGCGACCCCCGCAAAGTGGGTGGGACGGGACTCGCCCTCGAGAGGTCCGGACACACCGCCCACCGTGACCGTGGTCGACATGTCGGGTGGATACATCTCCGAGACCGAAGGCATGAACACCAGGTCGGCACGGGCGTCCGAACAGGCCAACAGATCTCGTTCAATGTCGACCGGGTAGGAGTCGAGGTCCTCACCGGCACCGAACTGAAGAGGATTGACGAAGATCGAGACGACAGTGAGATCGTTGGAAGCCACTGCAGCATCGATGAGAGAAACATGACCGGCATGGAGATATCCCATGGTGGGAACGAAGCCGATCGTGTTGCCGGCAGCACGTTCGGCCGTGAGCCTCGACCTGAGCTCGGCCACGTTGTCGATCGTTTCCATCACGGGTCCCCCGCCGCATCCGGCCGGGATTCGACCCGGCCGGCAAGCCGCCGGGCCTCAGCCGCCATGGCCTCATAGGTGGCCCGTTCGCCCTGGCCAAGCGCAGCCAGATGTCTCGAGATGGTGGATTCGTCCCCGCGTGCCGCAGGCCCGGTGAGAGCAGCGCGCGGCCCCATGCGAGCCACGTTGTCAACCGTGGCTCTCACAAGATCGAGGATTGCATCGAATGGCACCCCGGCCTCGAAGGCCACTCTTTCCGCCTGTCCGAGCAAAGCCACAAGATGGTTCGACGCGATCACCGCCGATGCGTGGTAGTGCGCCCTCTTGTCGTCGGCCACCTCGAATGAATGGCCGTTCAGCTCATCCACCATCAGCCGCGCGATCGGATGTCCGGCGACCGCGAACCACACTCCCGAACGCAGTCTCTCCGCCCCGGTCTCGGCATCAGGCAGGGACACCAGCGGATGGATCGCGGCCCGAAGCTCGTGGGGGCCCAGAAGCCCCGGCCCGTGCACCCCGGACATGTGAGCCACGACAGTGGTGCTCTCCGGCCGGATGGACGCGGCCGTCGATCCGATCACCGAATCGGGGGTGGCTATCACCACCAGATCCACTCCGCTCGCCGCGCTTGCCACTCGATCGTTCCGACCGAGAATCTCGACAACTTCGAACGAAGTGGAGGTCAGTGCCGACGCCAGAGAAAGCCCGGCCCGGCCCGGCCCGATGATTCGTAGTCTCGGCATTGGCGAACTCGAGTCAGGAGGGAGTGATCATTGTGGGTCCGATGGTTCGAGCCGACCGAACATCACGACACCATCATCTCTCGCCGCGGCCTCCAAGTCGAACCCCTCGGGCAGCAGATCGGACCCCACCTCGGCCAGGGGCACGAGCACAAATGACCGTTCGAACATCCGCGGATGCGGCACAATCAGATCGTCGTCCTCGACCACCTCACCGTCGATCCAGAGAACATCGACATCGAGGGTCCGCGGACCCCACCTGACCCCCCGAACGCGTTCAGTGGCGGATTCCCTGATGCGACACACTTCGAGCAACTCTCGCGCCGTGAGCGCGGTTTGCATCCTGACCACGAGATTCAGGTAGTCGTCCTGGCTCGGGCCACCGACAGGCACGGTCTCGTAGACGGAACTGACCGCGTCGACATCGGGGATGGCCTCGACCGCCGCCCGAAGATGGGCCAGGCGATCGCCGAGGTTTGACCCGAGGCCCAGAAATGCCCGCCTGACCGGCTCGGATACCGGTCCGCCCTCCGATTCGATGGTCATCGGTGGCGAACCAACCTGATCCCGCTCGATGCGAGATCCTGGGACACCGGCGGCCTCAACTTCCGCGCTTCCACCACCACGCTCTTCACGCGTTGATCCTCCAGAACCGCCTCGGCTATTCGCTGTGCCATTCGCTCGAACAGATCGAACCGTTCCGTGGAGGTCACCCGCTCGACACGGTCGAGCACTCCCCCGTAGTCGATGGTGTCGACGAGTTGGTCGGAGATGGTGGCCCGCTCAATATCGGCCACGACATCGATGTCGAACTCGTAGGGCTGAGGGCGGTCGTGCTCCTCGGGCAGGGCCCCACAAAGACACATCAGGCGCAGCCCACGAAGTTGGATGACCGACGGCTCCATCACCGCAGTGTCAGGTTTGCTCGATGGCCGACTCGTCGACGACGGCCTCATCGACAGCGGGCTCTGCGTTGGTGGTATCAGAACATTCCGACTCGGGGTCGTCGCAGTTGATGAACGCGCCGGCAGGTACGGCATCGGACGGATCGCATTCGGCGACCATGGTGACCAGTTGGCGAGCTGTGGGACCCAACTCGGCTTCGAACAGATGCTCGGCGACGTTGATTGCCTGCGGTCCCCGTTCCACCAGACCGGTCCAGAGCAGATACGCGGCAATGAGCCCCATCACCAACTCGCCGACCTCCTCGCGGTGGACCACGATTTTCTCACCCGCCGCCACATGATCACGAATTGCCGACATGGCCCGGGTCAGGTCGAGCGGGCCGCCCTTCGGTCCCAGAAACGGCACGTGGTGGAACGGAACACCCATCTCCTCGTAATTGTGGAGATTGTGGGTGGACGGAATGAGCGAGACCACGTAGGCGAACTCATTCTGGCGGATCCAGATGATCTCCTCCTGACGGCGGACGCGGCGATGATTCTCCCCGCATCCACCCGGCCGTTCGCACATCGCCACGCGATCCTTGATGATCCATGTGAATCTGCGGGGTTTGATCCCCTGGGCCCATTTACCTCTCATGACATGACCATTCGCACGGCGTCGACGGTAGCCCGCACATCGTGCACTCTGACGATGTGCGCGCCCATATGTGCTGCCCAGGTCGCCATGGCGACAGATCCTTCGAGACGATCCCCCACCTCGACCGCCTCGACACCATCGCTCTCGGCATGGAGCCGACCGATCGTGC
>CAZDYO010000225.1:0-4874 GCA_964509555.1 uncultured Acidimicrobiales bacterium | reverse complement strand
CTGAGATCGACGAACAGGTCGTAGCCGTGTATGTGGACCCGGTCGTCGCTGTCGCCGCTCACATCCAGAGTCAGGACATCGCCTCTCGAGACGGTGACCTTCTTGACCCCTCCCATGGGCGCACCTTCCCGCACCTCTACATCGATGGTGACAGCTGTCCCACCTGCCGGATCAACCGACCCGCTGCCACAGGATGCGAGCAGGATCGCAGCCAACACCGTCGACGCGACGATCACGATCACCCGTCCACCCGACATGGCTACGCCCCGATTCCGACCGGACGACCATCGACCACCTGATCGAGGTACTCACTCATTCCCATGCCGACGTGACCGTTGCACTCGAAGCGGGTCATCGCTTCGGTGATACGGGTGACGAGCTGTTCGCCCGAGTCGGTGGTTCGTCGATTTCTCAGAGGAATCATCGACAGCACCGTACCGTTGATTTCATATTCGTTGTGGTCGGTGCGGGCCCAACAATGCATGGCCGTCTGATAGCCGTCGGAGTCCCATTCCGACTCGACGCGGCAGTCGCGAATCGTGTGGTATTCATCGCCCTCGAGCACCATCCCACCGGTGGACGCGGTGCCATCACGGTCGATGATCGACAGCATCATCGCGAAGTCGGGGCTGAAGACCATGGGCAGCCAGCGATACCACCGAAGGGCCTGCCAGTAGCGAGGACCCCAGGACTTGTCGCGCAGGCCCAGTCCGTTGAGATCGATCACCTCATCGCCCACGCGGATCGTGCCGGTGACGGCTGTGTGTTGTTCGTAGTGGGCCTTGGCGAAGCTCTTCTCGGCGTCGGTTTCGATTGGCCGACCGTCGGCTGTCAGCGGCATGCCACCGAACATCGGCGACACACCCGAGACGTTGAGCCGCACCTCGCTGTCGACGAACGGATTCGACTTGAAAGCGGTGCGGGGATGAGCCATCTGCAGCGGATCATCCAGCAGACACAGCTTCCCGTCGAAGGCAATGGTGAGCTGCTTGAAAGGTTCAACCACCTCAATGGTTAGACCACCGGCGCTCATCTTGTCGTTGTCGGGGATTTCCGGACGTCCGTAGAGGAACCCCACCCGTCCATCCGGAAGGTAGACGCAGACCGTGACTTCGGCGTAACCCTCGTTGACACGGTTACCGATTCGGAACCATGCGCCCAGTTCCTGATCCAGGTCGAAGCCGTTGAGGTACATCGACTCGTTGTAGTTGGGGACCGGATCGGGTTCGTGGGTGTATTCGTCGCTTGGCTCCAACACCGTGGTGATCTTCGGATCGCTCATTCCCCGACCCTATTGCGTGGCCGATCACGGCACGAATGCCGCGGCGGGTCGACCCCTTGGGGCCGACCCGCCGCGATCACGCGTTGGAGGTCACTCGCCGCCGGGGTTCAAGGTGACGTCGATGGGCTTCCAGGCGTTGCCGACAACGTCGACACCCCTGGCCTTGAGGCGCTCGACGGCCCCAAACACGATTTCCTTGTTTGTGGCTCCGTCATCGGGAGCGGCCGAGAGGATTCCCTCGCTGGTGGCAACGTCGATCGTCTGGTCCCAAAGGCTCGGATCGATGACTCCTGCACCGAATGGCGAAGGCCAGATCAGTCTGTTGATCTCGTTCATCTGCCAGGTCATGTGAGACTTGCCGAGAACCGGGCTGTTGGAGAGCACGATGTCGACGCAATCGCTGACGTTGTCGCGGCAGTAGGCCCAACCCTCGATGGAAGCCTCGAGGAAACGACTGGTCTGCTCGATGTATGCGCTGTCGGAAAGCCTGGCGCCATCGGCCCAGATCGCGTCCTGGAGCATCGCAGTGCCCACATCATTCCAGTCGATGACCGAAAGGTCGGACGGCTGGAAGAGTTCGCCGGTGTCCGGATTGGTGGTCTCCAG
Source organism: uncultured Acidimicrobiales bacterium (assembly GCA_964509555.1). GTDB lineage: Bacteria > Actinomycetota > Acidimicrobiia > Acidimicrobiales > Aldehydirespiratoraceae > SZUA-87. The sequence continues at coordinate 2,986 of CAZDYO010000225.1, read as the reverse complement.
CACCTGGGCGTACTCGTTGTAGCGCATGGCCTGAGCGGCATCGATCTCACCGTTGATCAGAGCAAGCATGTCGAAGCTCTGCTGAACGATCTCGTTGTCGACTCCGGGTTCCACGCCGTTTCGGCGCTGACCGGCGAGCATCTCGAACTCGTTGCCGAATCCCCAACTGCCGACCTTCTTGCCTTTGAGATCGGCCGGTCCGCTGATGCCCTTGTCGGCGAAAGAGACCTGCAAGGTGCCACTGCGTTGGAAAATCTGAGCCACCTCAACGATGTCGAGGCCCTCCTCGCGACTAACAAGCGCCTTGGGAACCCACGACACCGCGTAATCGACCGCGCCGGAAGCCAGCTGCTGCTGGGGGACGATGTCGACGCCACCCTCAACGATGGTGACATTGAGGCAGAGGTTGTCGTAGAAGCCCTTGTCCTTGGCGGCGTAGTAGCCGGCGAACTGGGACTGGGTGACCCACTGCAACTGCAGGCTGACATCGTTGACGGTGGAGCAGTCGGATGCCCCGTCCCCCGTGTCCGCCGGTGCGCTGCTGTCACCGCTGTCGCCGCAAGCGGCCGCCAGCAGGCTGAACGCCAACAGCGCTGCAATCGGCATCATCCATTTCTTGTTCATTTCCCCTCCATTGGTTGTTGATTTGTTGAGTTCATGTGGTCATCGATTCGGGCCGTTTCCATGGCATCGCGAGCTTCTCCACCATCGCCGACGCAGCGAACAGCGCCAACCCGATGGCGCTGGCAACGACGATCGCCGCCCACGCGTTGGCGTATCGGCTGAAGCTCGCGTTCTGGGTGATGAATGGTCCGAGTCGATTCTGTGGCCCTCCGAAGTACTCCGCGACTATTGCAGCTATCACGCTCAGAGGTGCAGCCAGGCGCAGGGAAGTGAGAAAAAATGGCAGCGCGTTCGGGATTCTCACCATCCGCAGGACGGTGGATTCGCTTGCTGCCAGTGAACGCATGAGTTCGATCTGGTTGGGCTCGACCTCCGATAGCCCCTTGCCGGTGTTGATGAACACGGGAAAGAACACCACGACGATCACAACCGCCGCGTTGCTGCGGAAGTCGGTGATCCCGAACCACGCGTTGAATATGGGGGCCAGAGCGATGATCGGGGTGGCGTTGAGAGCCACCGCCAGCGGCGTGACCGAGCCCCGGAGCCACTCGAATCGGCTGACCACCAACGCCAGGAGTGCGCCGGCGATCACACCTATCAACAAGCCCACGACTGCGGTCTTGCCGGTCTCCCATCCCGCGGTCTGCAGTGGGCTCCACTGGTCACCGACAGCCTGGGCGATCGAGGAGGGCTTCGGGAGCAGGAACTCCTTCACATCAAGAAGCCTCACCATCCCTTCCCAGAGCGCCATGAACAGCACGCCGACGACAATTGGGGGCCAGATCGGGGCCAGCCGCGACTTCACGACATGGCCTCGACCGACCGGAGGGCCTCCCGGACCTCGGTGGTCATGGCAAAGAACTCGGGGGACTCGCGGGTGTTCTCGTCGCGCTTGCCGAGGTCGACATCGATGATCGAATGAATTCGACCGGGCCGCGGCGACAGGACCACCACCCGGTCGGACAAGAAAGCGGCTTCGGGGATCGAGTGGGTGACGAACACGACCGTGGTGCCGAGCTGTTCGTAGATTCGCAGCAACTCGACCTGCATGTGTTCACGGGTCATCTCGTCGAGTGCACCGAACGGCTCATCCATGAGAAGGAGTTTCGGTTCGAACGACAGAGCCCTGGCAATGGCGACCCGCTGCTGCATACCGCCCGAGAGCTGCCATGGATAGTGATCCGCGAAATCCTGGAGCTTGACCAGGGAGAGCATCTCCGCCGACCGGTAGGACCTCCGATCCTTCGACCAGCCGGCCAACTCGAGAGGCAGTTCGATGTTGGCGCTCACTTTGCGCCAATCGAAGAGCCCGGCTTTCTGGAAGGCCATGCCGTAGTCGCGATCGAGCCGAGCCTGGGCAGCCGACTTGCCGAACACCTCGACGGTTCCCTCCGTCGGGGAGATGAGATCACCGAAGACCCTCAGCATGGTCGACTTGCCGCACCCGGAAGGCCCGATCAGGGACACGAACTCTCCGGGCTCCACGGTCAGATCGATGCCGCTGAGTGCAACCACGGCATTGTCGGTCTTGCTGTTGAAGGTCTTTCCGATACCTGTCGCCACGATCGCTGAATCAGCCATTGTCATGCACCTGCCCCGGACGAGCCATTGGAGTTGTGGATCTGGTTACGGTCGACGAATCTCTCGACGATCGTCACCAGAGCGAACACGAACAGACCGAGCAGGGCTGCGGCCAGAACCGACGCGTAGAGCTTCTCCGGGCCGGTCGAATAGATGGTCGCGAAGTTGAGCACCGCCCGGCCCAACCCTCCCTTCACCCCTGCGGAGATCTCGCCGACGATGGCCCCCACCACCGACAGAGTCGCCGCCAGCTTGAACGCCGGGAACAGGTAGGGACGGGCCGCCGGCACCCGCAACTTCCACAGGGTGTGGCGCCAAGGGGATGCATAGGACCTCATCAGTTCGAGGTCGGCTTGGTCGGGCGACTGCAAGCCTTGGAGTGCGTTAACCGCAACCGGAAAGAACGTGAGATATGTGGCGATGATCGACACGGCCTGTGTGTCGGACAGGGCCGTGCCTTTGCCCCAGGTGACGACGATCGGAGCCAACGCGATCAAGGGCACGGTCTGCGAGATGTTGATCCACGGCATGAGCCCACGCTTGGCGGTGGAGAACCTCAGCATCAACACCGCGAGGGCCAGGCCGATGATCGTGCCTATGAGAAACCCCAAAGCGGCCTCGCTGAACGTGAATCGCGCCGATTGGAACAGAAACCCCGCCAGAGTCTGGCCCCGCCCCCGTTGCACCGGATCCCACAAAGAACCCCAGATGTCGTTGGCGTGGGGCATGACCAGATCGTTGGTGGGAACCGGCAGCCCAAACGCTGTCCCCGGCCAATGAT
>CAZDYO010000224.1:0-4892 GCA_964509555.1 uncultured Acidimicrobiales bacterium | reverse complement strand
AGCCACCGGATGGCCGGCAAGAACGAAGGGCTGATCGAACGCCCCGAGAATTCGGCGGGCAACGGCGGTGGCACCGCGGGCGCCGTCGGTGCCGGCGCACAGCATCACGAACTCGTCGCCGCCGATTCGGGCGAGGGTGTCGCCGGGGCGAACGATGGCCGACAGCCGCTCGGCAACCTTGCTCAAGGCGGTGTCGCCGGCCTGGTGGCCGAGAGTGTCGTTGATGGTCTTGAAGCCGTCGAGGTCTATGAAGAGCACGGCGATGGGTTCTCCGGAGCGGCGGCTCACCGCGAATGCCTGCTCCACCCGATCGATCAGCAGGGCCTTGTTGGGGAGCCCGGTGAGTTCGTCGTGGAACGCCTGCTTGATGAGGCTCTGTTCGGTTTCGCGCTGCTCGGTGATGTCGCGCCCCGAGGACTGGAGCTGGGTGACGACCCCGGCTGAGTCACGGATCGGGGTGAGGGCGGTCTCGAACCAGCGATACGAGCCGTTGCGGTGGCGCATCCGATGCCGGAACCTCGTGGGATCGGCACCCCGGCGGGCCGCATCCTGCAAGGCCTGCACGAGGGCGTCGCGGGTGTCGGCATGGGAGAGGTCGACCGGATGGGTGCCGACGATCGCCGCGGGGTCGAGATCGAGCAGACGCCTGATAGATGGGGAGACGTAGGTGAACGTGCCGTCGGGCTGATGGAGACAGACCAGATCGGAGGTGTATTCGGCCACCGCCTGGAAGATGTCCTCGGCCTCGGCCAGGGCGCGGGTGGTGGCCTCGATTATGGCCACGGTCTCGCGCTCGTCGGCGAGGGTTCGAAGTTCGGCCAGGAGCATCACCGGCTGCCGGTACTCGTCGAGGATCGGGGTCATCTCGATGCGCACCGGTCGCTGGGACTGCTCACCGGTGTCGATGGTTCGTGCACCGGCGCGGCCGCTGGTGGCCCCCTCGACCAGGGGGCCGAGAACCGCGCTCGGATCGACGCTGCCCCACAGGGATGACACCCACAACGGACGGCCGAGAATGGAGGCGCGATCGGCCCCGAGGCTCCCGACCCGGTCGTTGCAATCGAGAACCGTGCCGTCGAGATCGACGAGCATGGCCGGATAGCTGATCTTGCTCAGGGCGACGCGTGACTGCAGCTCTCGCGTGAGGTCGTCGAGTTCCGGGGAGACCAGTTCGGCGAGCGCATCCAGGAGGGCTGCTCGGGAGTCCTCGGCGCTGTCATGTGTTGTGCCGACAGTCTCGGTCAACGGTTCTCCTGAATGATCCCGGGTGGCAGTCGCGATGCCACGATTCGGTTGTTGCGAACGCTAGCCAAAGGGTTTGGGCTCGCGGTGGATGGAACGACGCGGCGTGCGTTATTCAGCCACGGAGCGCGGTCGGTTGGGTCGATTCGCCTCCCGCCGGTAATGTCGCCGCGGCCCACCCCAGATCAGGAGACCACCCGAATGACCGGATTCCTCAAAGGCAAGAACATCGCCGTCACCGGGGGCGGGGGAGGTATCGGCAGGGCGATCGCCGTGGCGTGTGCCGATGAGGGTGCGAACGTGGTGGTGGCCGACTACGGGGTGGCCATGGACGGCAGCAGTCCGTCGAGCGACGTCGCCGACGCAGCGGTGGCGGAGATCATCGCCCGGGGCGGTCAGGCCGTGGCGGTCGCCGGCGACGTGTCGAAGTTCGACGTGGGGGAGCAGATTGTGGCGGCCGCCTGCGACACGTGGGGGTCGATCGATGGCGTGGTCTGCCCGGCGGGGGTTCTGCGGGAACGAATGTTGTTCAACATGAGCGAGGACGAGTGGGACGCTGTCATTGCCGTCCACCTGAAAGGCCATTTCAACGTCTACCGAGCGGCCATGGCACGGATGCGAAAACAGGAGACGGGAGGTTCGCTCGTGGGGTTCACCTCCGGAGCGTTCACCGCGTCCACCGCCCAAGCCAACTATTCGGCGGCCAAGGGCGGAATCGTCAGCCTCACCCGTTCGGCAGCCATGACCGCGGCCAGCCTGCGGCTCAGGGGCGGGCCCCCGATCAATGCCAACTGCATAGCCCCGGTGGCCCGAACCCGTATGAGCGAAAACGTCCCCTTCGAGATCGAAACCGGCGCACCCGAGGACATCGCTCCAATGGCCGTCTACTTGATGAGCGACGCCGGACGCGAGATCAACGCCCAGATCTACACGGTGGTCGGCCGGCGAATCTCGGTCTGGAATCAGCCCATGGAGGTACGCACCATGTGGGCCGGAGGGGATCGCTGGAGTCCGGCCGACATCGCATCGGCTCTGCCGGACGCAATCGGCCAGGAGCCCAACCCGTTCATAACCGATCTCGAACGTCGCATGGCTGAGATCAACGCGGCCAAGACCACCGAGTCATGAGCGCCGAGTCCCCCGTGGAACCACCGGGCCGCGGCCTTCTGACCGGCTTGGGGGTGGTGGTCACCGCGGCTGCGGGAACCGGCATCGGATCGGCGGTGGCCAAGCGGGCGATCATCGAGGGCGGGCGGGTGTTGATTTCGGATGTTCACCAAAGCCGACTCGCCGCCACCGCCGACCGACTCGAGTCGGAGACTGGCACCAGACCCTTCACGGCGGTGTGTGATGTCACCAGCGAATCGGACGTGCAGGCACTGGTGCAGGCCGCGACCAGGTCGCTGGGTGGCATAGATGTGATGATGAACAATGCCGGGTTGGGTGGTTCGGTGAGGCTCGTCGACATGACCGACGCTCAGTGGTCGGCGGTCCTCGATGTCACTCTCAGCGGCACCATGCGTTGCACGAGAGCGGCGTTGCGACACATGATCGCACGGGGTGCAGGAGGGGCGATCGTCAACAACGCCTCCGTGATCGGGTGGCGTGCCCAGCAGGAGCAGGCCCACTACGCGGCGGCCAAAGCCGGGGTGATGGCTCTCACCAGATGCGTCGCGCTCGAAGCCGCCGAGCACAACGTGAGGATCAACGCGGTGGCTCCCAGCCTGGCGATGCACCCGTTCCTCTCCAAGGTCACCAGCGATGAGCTGCTGGCCGAGCTCGAAAGCCGAGAGGCATTCGGCCGCGCCGCCGCTCCATGGGAGGTGGCCAACGTGATGGTCTTCCTGGCCAGCGACCTGTCGAGCTACATGACCGGCGAGATTGTGTCCGTCAGCAGCCGGCATCCGTGATGATCGTTACGGGCGACCATCCGTTTGCATGACAATCCGGCAACGATTCCAATTTTTATGGGGGGTCGACTTGCGTCGACCCCCATCCGCGAATCATTCTGCTAGTTCCTGTGGCGCCAGTCACAGGTTTCAATGTCTGCCTTCCTGGGGGAACTCGTAATGGTCAACAGATCCAAACGCGTGCGCGCTTTGAAGCTCGTCGCCGGCTTTCTGGCGATGTCGCTGATAGCGGCGGCCTGTGGGGGCGGAAGCTCCGACTCGACAACGAGCGCCGGAGAGTCGAGCACAACTACCGCGGCGCCGGCTTCGTCGGCCCCGACCACCACGGTCGAGCAGGGCACCAACAGCGCCAATGCCCCCAAGGGCGAGTCAGTGGCGGAGGAGACCAACACCGACCTCACCAGGACCATCGAGGGAGCCAAGAGCGGCGGCACCCTGCGTCTGGGCGTGGAAGCTGAGACCGATGGCCTCAACCCGACCGTCAATCGTTTCGCGGCCGCCGCCTACCAGATGGGCTACGCCGTCTACGAGCCTCTGTTCGCTTGGGATGCCAACGGCGAGATCACCCCGTATCTCGCGGAGAGTGGTACCCCATCCGAAGACGGCATGACCTACACGGTCAAGCTGCGGCCCGGCATCAAGTTCCACGACGGTGAGCCGCTCAACGCCGACGCCATCATCTTCGACTTCCAGAGGCTCCTGGCTGATTTCCTGATTTCGCTGGCCGTGAACCCGGCCCTTGACCTCGACAACCCGATCGAAAAGGTCGACGACCTCACCGTTCAGTTCAACCTGGCCCTGCCCAACAAGCAGTTCGCCACCGGGTTGGTCGGTCAGCTCGGAATGCCGGCCTCACCCAAGTGGCTGGCCGCGGCGATCGACGATCCGTCTCTCAACCAGTTCCCGGTCGGCACCGGCCCGTTCATGATCGACAGCCGTGTCCAGGATCAGATGACCCGGTTCGTGAAGAACCCCGACTGGTGGCAGACCCGCGATAACGGCACCGAGGTCTACCTTGATGCCATCGAGTTCTACCCCAACACCGATTCCGAGATCAACGCCAGCCAGCTGCTGGGCGGCGAGCTCGACGGGTTCCACACCACGAATGCCGATGCCATCGCCACCATTCGGGATGAGGGCGACTCGTTCATCAGGCTGGAGGAGGACCAGGGCGAAGAGTCGTTCGCGATGATGAACTCGGCGGCCCCGCCGTTCGACGACATTCGTGTTCGCCAGGCGATCACATTCGCCACACCGCGTCAGAACTACATTGACTTCATCGGTGCCGGAATCCTGCGTGGCGCCGACACCATGTTCCCGCCCGAGGTCATCTGGGACAACCTGGATGTCAAGCAGGAAGGCGACACCCCTGAGAAGGCCGCACCGCTCATCGACGCCTACTGTGCCGACTTCCCGGAGAACTGCACCGATGGTCGGGTCAACATCGACCTCGAATATTCCGGTCCCTCGGTGGTGGCCGAACAGGCCGCCGACATTCTCACGGCCGGGTGGGGCGACTACTTCAACGTCAACCGTGTCGTGTTGCTGCAGGACGACCACATCACCAACGTGGCCCTCGGCAAGTACCAGATCGTCACCTGGCGCCAGTTCGCTGCTCCCGATCCCACGCCGGATCGTGTGTGGCTGGCCTGTGATTCGATCGGTGGTGTGCTGTCCCTCAACTGGCCGCGGTACTGCGACCAGGAGCGTGAGCAACTGCTCAACGATGCCAGGGCCACC
>CAZDYO010000223.1:0-4895 GCA_964509555.1 uncultured Acidimicrobiales bacterium | reverse complement strand
TCCGGAGGGATGGCAGAGTGGACGAATGCACTGGTCTTGAAAACCAGCGGGCCCTTGCGGGTCCCGGGGGTTCGAATCCCCCTCCCTCCGCCATCAGTTTCCCCGGCAGCGGTAAGTACCGGATGGAACGCGCTCAGATTGAACTTCGTTGTCGGGTTGGTGGTTGAGTCTCCAGTTTCAGAGGCATGGTCGGTGAAGGTCTCGGTCGCCAACGGATCTGGGGCTGTGCCGCCTCACCCGGCACCACCGCTGTGATTACATGCCGTGGCGGCCAGCGAGAGAACCGTTACCAGGCAGATGATTTTCCGTGTGAGGGGACTCACAGAGGGGTCCAGGAGATGCTGCACTCCCAGGAGTCCCCGTTGTCACCGATGATCACCACTCCATCTGGGCCGCCGCCCTGTCTGCGACGTTCAGCCCCGATGTCGAGAGCGAGTCCTTGTACAGCTTCGTGGTCTCATCGGCACGGGACGGGTCGAAATCGAAGATGAGCCCGAAGCTCTTCCCTTGTGGCATGTCGAATGTCGTGGCTGACGAAATGTTCACATTGTCGGGAACCGGCAGTGGAGAATAGGCCGCCACATCAGTGTCGCTCACCGGGCTGTAGTTGTTGCGATGGTCATCGATTCCTTGTCGCTATCGGCATGAACGGTCGCCGTAGTTCAAGTCACAGACAACGCAGCCACGGGAGAATGGAAGGCGCCGCCAGCGACCGAAACGGTCACTGGCGGCGCCTGCACCAAATGGTGCAACCATGGATCAGAGGATCAATCAGTCGCCGTAGAACCGCACGGTGCGAGCAAGGAACGCAGCCATCTGCTCACGCGTCACAAAATTAGCCGGGCTGTACGTGGTCGCACTCGTCCCCGTCGTAATACCCAAAGCATAAATACAAGCCACATCAGCCTCAGCAAACGAACCGGCAATGTCCGTGAACGGAGTCGACGCGGTCGAACAAGTCTGACCCAAAGCCCGCCAAGTGCGAGCAAGGAACGCAGCCATCTGCTCACGCGTCACAAAATTAGCCGGGCTGTACGTGGTCGCACTCGTCCCCGTCGTAATACCCAAAGCATAAATACAAGCCACATCAGCCTCAGCAAACGAACCGGCAATGTCCGTGAACGGAGTCGACGCTGTCGGGCACCCCGACAAGCCGATAGCTGGCCTGGATTGCATGGTGGTGGACGGTGAGCCCGTGCCGACGCTGTTGACTGCAGAAACGCGGAACGTGTAGGTGGTGCCGTTGGTCAACCCGGTGACGGTGGACACGGTCGCCGATGATGGGGTGTGGGCGAATGGCGTCCACGTGGCGCCGGCGTCGGAGGACGACTCCACCATGTAGTCGGTGATGACCGAGCCACCATCACTTGCCGGAGCGGTCCAACTCAAGAAGGCCTGACCATTGCCAGGGGAACCAATCAGGTTGGTCGGGGCACCGGGAAGCGCCACAGGACTGGCTTGGGTGGTGGCCGAGTAGGCTCCCGTTCCGCCACTGTTGCTGGCCGCGACCATGAAGACGTAGCTGGCACCGTTTGTGATTCCGGTCCATGTGGCGGTTGTCGAATTCCCGACGCTCATGGTCTGGAAGAACGTGGCGCCACCATCAGTCGACATGGCAACGGTGTAGCCGGTGATTGGTGAACCGCCATCGCTGGTGGGAGCCGTCCAACTCAGCGCCACTTGGCCGTCGCCCGGCACAGAGTTCAGGCCAGTGGGAGCACCGGGCACAGTTGCCGGAGTAGCGGACGCGGTTGATGACACTGCGCCGGTGCCGACACTGTTGATCGCCGACACGCGGAACATGTAGGAGGTGCCGTTGGTGAGCCCGGTCACAGTTGCGGTGGTCGCGGTGGACGCGGCATGAATGAAGGTCGACCACGTGCCGCCCCCATCAGATGAATACTCGATCAGGTAGTCGGTGATCGCAGCACCACCATCGCTGAACGGGGCAGTCCAACTCAACGACGCCTGGGTGTCTCCGGCGGTGGCGTTGAGGCCCGTCGGAGCGGCTGGCACGCTGGCTGACACTGCCGGTGTGGCCGAAGCCGTGGCAGAAGCGGCGCCGGTCCCGACACTACTGATCGCCGACACCCGGAAGGTATAGGCCGTACCGTTGGTGAGACCGGTAACGGTGGCTGTGGTTGATGCCGATGCCCCGTGACTGAATATCGACCACGTACCGCCGCCATCAGATGAATACTCGATCAGATAGTCGGTGATGACGGTGCCACCGGTATTCGATGGCGCTGTCCAACCGAGCGGCACCTGAGCATTTCCAGCCGCGGCATTCAGGCCGGTCGGAGCCCCTGGCAGACCGAGTGGGGTGGCCGAAGCGTTATTCGACAACAACGACTGGCCGATCGCATTGAATGCCTCCACTCTGAACGTGTAGTTCGTTCCGGGTACGAGATTCATGGTCCCGATGGGGGTGGTTGTGTCCCATACGAAGGAGGTGACGTTGCCCACATTGGCGATCTCTGAAGTCGTTGGGCCGGCGCTGGTCACGTAACCGGTCACGAAGTATGTGGTAATCGGTGAACCGCCATCGTTGGCCGGTGCGCTCCAGGTCATGGATAACTGACCGACGCCGGCAGTGATCTGGAAGTTTGTCGGCGGATCAGGCGCAGTGGCCGCATACGCGGGTGCCGCGACCAATGTGGACAGGATCGCGATGGTCGACACCACGGCCGCGACGATTCGACTGCTGAGTTTCATTCTTCTCCCTGGATTGACACAAATGTCACGTTCTGTGGCAACGGCACAATGTACGGACAACCAAACATGTCGGCTACAGGTCCGTACTTATTACCCATGCAGAATCTGTCATTGGGCACCAAGTGGCCTGCCGAGGGTCAGCGGGTGGCGTGGGCGTCGAGAATCAACGCGACGCAGGCCGAGACCTTGCGGGCCGTCGGCAGGTGAAGGAACTCATTCGGCCCGTGGGCGTTCGACTCCGGGCCGAGCACCCCGGTGATCACAAACTGTGCCTCGGGATACCTCTCACCGAGCATCGCCATGAACGGGATCGAACCGCCGAGGCCAAGTGCCCCGGACGACCGACCGAAGAACGCGTCCGACGATTCGTCGAGCGCCGCCTGCAGCCACGGGTCGGGCGGAGTTGCGTTCCAACCGGGAGCCCACTCGGTCACATCAAGGCTGACACCGGCTCCGTTCGGTGGGTCGGCCTCCACCACCGCCTTGAGTTCGGCGACCGCGGCCTCGGGGTCACAGGTTGGCGGCAGCCGAAACGAGAGACCGAGCGTGGTGAACGGCCGCTGTACGTTGCCACCGTCGGCCAACGATGGCAGGCCGTCGGCACTCACGGTCGACATCGACGGCCGCCAGCACGTGTCGAGAATGGCCTCGACCGCGTCGGGCGAGTCGCTGGCCGTTTCGCCGGCAAGGGCGATGTCGTCGCGGGGATCAACACCGATCTTGGCTGCTCTACGGGATTCCGCGAGACGCTCCGCGGGTATGTCGACGTTGAACGAGTCGAGCAGAATCGCACCGTCGGTCGAATCCTCGATCCGGTCGAGGAGTTGGCGGATGATCCGCATGCTGGACGGCGCGGCGCCGCCCACCATTCCCGAGTGCTGTCCCCGATCAAGAACATCGACCCGCAGTTTGGCGCTCACCAGACCGCGGAGCGATGTGGTCAGCCAGAGTGCTTCGTAATCGGGTGCGCCTGAATCGAGGCAGACCACCAGGCTCACGTCTCCGAGCCGGCCAGCCAACTGTTCGAGATGCGCGGGCAGGTCTGGGCTGCCGCTCTCCTCGCTGGCCTCGATGATCGCCACACAACGCTGGTGGCTTCCACCGGCGGCAGCCAGGGCCGCCAGGGCTGATGTGATCGCGAACGCCGAGTAGCCGTCATCGGCGCCGCCACGGCCATAAAGACGATCGCCCTCAAGCACCGGCGTCCACGGACCGAGCCCCTCACGCCATCCCGTCATCTCCGGCTGTTTGTCGAGATGGCCGTAGAGCAGCACCGTGTCAGTTCCATCAACACCCGGCGAGGCAGGAATGTCGACGACCACCACCGGCGTGCGGCCCTCGATCTCGTTCACGGTGACCATGGCATCGTCAGGCGCGTTGTCGGCCAGCCAGGAGCGGATCAGTTCAACGGCCTGGTCGAGGTGCCCGTTCGCCTTCCAGTCGGCATCGAACGCCGGAGACTTCGCGGGGATTCGGATGTAGTCCTCGATCACCGGAAATGCTCGCTCCCAGTGCTCATCGACGGCGTAAACGACAGCTGCAGAATCGATCATCGGGCCAGTATTGCGCCCCCGTATGGCGGGTTGGATGACCGCGATCGACAATGTGCGTGTCACCGCCCGTACCCAGCGATACCATCGCGGACTCTGGAGACGTGGCCGAGCCCGGTTGAAGGCGCTTCCCTGCTAAGGAAGTAACGTCGTAAGGCGTTCGTGGGTTCAAATCCCACCGTCTCCGCTGAAGCCCGAGCCGGTGGCGCCTGCCTTCCGCAGGCGTACACTGGCCCGGCAATTGCGCCCGTAGCTCAGCTGGATAGAGCATCTGACTACGGATCAGAAGGTCGGGGGTTCGAATCCCTCCGGGCGCGCCACATAAATGCAGGTCAGAGCCGCCTTTCGGGGCGGCTCTTCTGTTTGTCATTCCCCTGTGAGAAGATATTGAGAAGATGAGATCTTCTCAGGGAGTGTGACGGTGCCGAAGTTTCGTGGGGTCTACAAGGACGCCAAGGGCAGGTGGTACTTCAAGGCGTCCACCCACAAGGACCCTCTGAGCGGCAAGTGGACCCAGGTCACGCGACGAGGATTCGCCACCGCAGCCGAGGCAGCAGCCGCCCGAGATGCCCTCCTGCGCGAAGTGGCCACGCAACCCAAGTCGACGGTGATGGGCCTGACCGTGCACCA
>CAZDYO010000222.1:0-4909 GCA_964509555.1 uncultured Acidimicrobiales bacterium | reverse complement strand
TGAGGCCGGCGGCACCGGAAACAGCTGGGACCTCTACGAGTCCGGCACCCCCAAGGTCGACGAGGATGTCCTCGCCGGTGGCCTCGAGGCCGCCAAGACCTGGATCCGTGAGGTCATTGAAGCTCAGCAGGAGCTCATCGAGGCCTTCGGTCCCGTGGCCAAGATGGACCCGCCCGTCACCGTCGACTACAGCGACGAGATCTTCGCCGCCGTCGAGGCCGCAGGCGCCGATCGCATCGCCGCCACCCAGACCATCGCCGACAAGGCCGAGCGTCAGGCTGCCGAAGGCGACCTCGCCGCCTCTCTGATCGACGAGGTCGGGGCGCAGTTCGTCGACGACCCCAATGCCGCCAAGCAGATCAAGGCCGCCATCCGCTCGATCACCAAGGCAGTGGTTCGCAAGCGGATCGCCGAAGAGGGCCTGCGCATAGACGGCCGTGGCACCTCCGACCTGCGGCCGTTGTCGGCTGAGGTCGGTGTGATACCCACCGCCCACGGCTCAGGCCTGTTCTCCCGCGGCGACACTCAGGTGCTCAACTTCACCACGCTCGGCATGGGTCGCACCGACATGATGATCGACGACCTTTCGCCCACCGACAAGAAGCGTTACTTCCACCACTACAACTTCCCGCCGTTCTGCACCGGTGAGACCGGCTTCATGCGGGGCCCCAAGCGCCGCGAGATCGGCCACGGTGCCCTCGCTGAGCGGGCCGTGTTCCCGGTGATCCCGAGCTTTGAGGAGTGGCCCTACACGGTTCGTACCGTCTCCGAGGTCATGGCCTCCAACGGTTCGAGCTCGATGGCCTCGGTGTGCGGTTCCACCCTTTCGTTGATGGACGCCGGTGTGCCGATCAAGGCCCCGGTGGCCGGTATCGCCATGGGCTTGGTCCAATACGAGGACAAGTACATCACCCTCACCGACATCCTCGGTGCCGAGGACGCCTTTGGCGACATGGACTTCAAGGTCACCGGCACCTCCGAGTTCGTCACCGCTCTGCAGCTCGACACCAAGATCCTCGGTATCCCGGCCAACGTGCTCGCTTCGGCGCTCAAGCAGGCCAAGGAGGCCCGCACCAAGATCCTGGCTGTCATGGCCGAGGCCATCGCCGAGCCCCGTCCCGAGGTCCGCGACACCGCTCCGAAGATCGTGTCGTTCGAGATTCCGATCGACAAGATCGGTGAGGTCATCGGCCCGAAGGGCAAGGTCATCAACTCGATCCAGGCCGAGACCGGCGCCGACATCTCAGTCGACGACGACGGCATGGTCGGCACGGTTGCGATCGCATCGGTCGACAGCGCCAAGGTGGCCGAGGCCCAGCGTCAGATCGAACTGATCCTCGATCCGCCCACCGCCGAGGTTGGTGCCACCTACACCGGCCAGGTCGTGAACATCACCAAGTTCGGTGCGTTCGTCAACATCCTGCCCGGCCGCGACGGCCTGCTCCACATCTCGAAGATCGGTGGCGGCAAGCGCATCGATCGTGTCGAGGACGTGCTCGAACTCGGCCAGCAGATCGAGGTTGTGGTCGGCGATGTCGATCCCAACGGCAAGATCTCCCTCAACCTCGCCGGTGATGCCCCCGAGGCCAAGAGCGAAGGCTCCTCCGACTCGGGTTCATCCGATCCCGGCTCATCTGAGTCCTCATCGACCCGTGCCGAGCGCGAGACGGTCTCGTTCGAGGCCGAGTTCGATTCGGCTCTCGAAGAGGAGTTCGGTGATCTCGGTCCCGAGGCTCAGCGTCGTAGCGGCAGCGGCCGTGGACGCGGCGGCGACCGGGGTGGTCGCGGTGGGCGTGGCGGTCGCGGAGGCAACGGCCGCCGGTGAATCCTCCGGTGCTGCTGTCGGACTCCGACAGTCAGATCCGAATCAGTCGTCTCCCAGGCGGCCTGCGGGTCGTCACGGAAACCATGCCGAGCTCCCGATCCGTTGCGATCGGGTGCTGGGTCGGTGTGGGCAACCGTGACGAACCCGCGGGTATCGCCGGGGTTTCGCACTTTCTGGAACACCTCTTGTTCAAGGGCAGTTCCACACGTTCGGCGCGTCAGATCGCCGAGGGGATCGACGCGGTCGGTGGCGACCTCAACGCATTCACATCCAAGGAATACACGGCGTTTCATGCTCGCGTGGCCGCCCGAGACATGGACTTCGCTCTCGACACCCTGCTCGACGTGATCGCCGACCCGGGGTTCACCGACGAGGAGGTCGAAGCCGAACGTCACGTGATCCTCGAAGAACTGGCTTGGAATGCCGACACGCCCGACGATGTGGTCCACGGCTCACTCACCGAATCGTTGTTCCCCGGCCACTCCCTCGGGTGGGAGGTGCTCGGCACCGCCGACACCGTCAGCTCTATTGGTGCCGACAGCATCAGGGAGTTCCACGACAAGTGGTACCGCCGGGCCAATCTGGTTGTGGCCGTCGCCGGGCCTGTCGACCACGACAAGATGGTCGAACGGGTCGAGTCGGCTCTCAGTGGGGTCGGCCCCGGCAGTCGGCCCGAACGGGATGCACCCGGCTCGCTCACCGAGTCTCACATTCGTCTCACAAGGCCGATCGAGCAGAGCCACATCGCGATGGGTTGGAGGTCGATAGACCACTCCCACCCCGACCGATTCCCGCTTGCGGTCGCCAATCAGGTGCTTGGCGGTGGATGGTCCAGTCGATTGTTCCAGGAAATCAGAGAGCGTCGGGGCATGTCGTACACCGTGTTCTCGTCGGTGGGCGCCTTCACCGACACCGGCACCATGTCGGTTTACGGGGGAACCAACCCGGGCCGTGCCGCGGAGTTCTGTTCCGTGGTCGACGACATCGTGGCCGACCTGGTCGACAACGGGCCCAGCGAACGTGAGATGGAGGTGGCTCTCGGTGGTTTCGAGGGGGCCACGATCCTGGCCATGGAAGACACCGGTAGCCGCATGTCGCGGTTGGCAACCAGCGTTCTCATCCGTGATCGGGTGGTTCCGGTCGACGAGTACCTGAAGTTGGTGAGAGCGGTGTCGGGCGAAGATGTGAGACGGGTCCTCGGGGCGATCACCTCCGGTGGGAAGTGCGTGTCGATCGTCGGTCCGGATTCCACCGATCCCGATATCGG
Source organism: uncultured Acidimicrobiales bacterium (assembly GCA_964509555.1). Taxonomy (GTDB): domain Bacteria; phylum Actinomycetota; class Acidimicrobiia; order Acidimicrobiales; family Aldehydirespiratoraceae; genus SZUA-87. The sequence continues at coordinate 1,817 of CAZDYO010000222.1, read as the reverse complement.
CGCTGTGGGGGCGTAACCTCACCAGAATGATTCGCGTGGCAGTGGTTGGTGCAGCCGGACGTATGGGCACCGAGGTGTGTCGGGCCGTTCGAGGTGCCGAGGATCTCGAACTGGTCGCGGAGGTGGATGTCGGTGAGGCCGGCTTCGGGGCGGTCACGGCTGCCGGAGCCGAAGTGGTCATCGACTTCACCGTCATCGAGGCGGCCCGCAAAACGCTCGCAGCCGCGGCCGCGGCCGGTATCCATGCGGTGGTGGGCACGACCGGTTTCACCGACGAAGATCTCGCCGCTCTGAGAAGCAACTTCACCAACAGCAATTGCCTGGTGGCCCCCAACTTCGCCATCGGCGCGGTGCTGATGATGCGTTTCGCCGAACTTGCGAGCCCCTGGTTCGAGTCGGCCGAGGTGATCGAACTCCACCACGATGCCAAGGTCGATGCCCCGTCGGGTACCGCCCTGAGCACGGTTGAGCGCATGGCGGCGGCCTCCAGCGAGTGGGGCGACGATCCCACGCTCAACGAGATCCTTCCCGGAGCACGAGGCGGCTCCGGGCCGGCCGGCATTCCGATTCATTCCGTGCGCATGCGTGGGTTGGTGGCCCATCAAGAGGTCCTGCTGGGCACCACCGGGCAGACCCTCACCATCCGACACGACACCATCGACCGCACCTCGTTCATGCCGGGGGTGTTGCTGGCCACACGGCGGATCGCCGACCTACCGGGCCTCACCATCGGCCTTGATGCCCTGCTCGACATCTGAGCCAATAAGGTCGTTCGCCGATGCGTAGATTCTTTTCGTTCGCGTGGATTCTGTCCCACCTGTTCGTGTTGTTCATGGTGGTGTTCATGATCAATCTCGGCTTCTGGCAGCTGCGCCGGCTCGACGAACGCAAGTCATCCAACACCGAGATTCGTACGGCAATGGCCGCCGATCCGGTCGACTTCGACTCCTTGTCGCCCACCAACCCTCCGCCGGCCTACACGCCGGTGGTCGTCAGCGGCCGATACGACACCACCCACGAGATGCTCATCGCCAATCGCACCTTCGAGTCGCAGTCGGGGAGCTGGCTGGTCACCCCCCTCCAACTTGATGACGGGCGGGTGATCGCGGTGGTGCGGGGATGGGTGCCGAGGTTGTGGGTGGCGGGATCCGACACACGCGACGCGAGCGCGCCGTCGGGCCGTGTCACCATCGAGGGGCTCACATTCGAGTCTTTGGCCGGCGGCAAGGTGGCCAGTGAGAGCGTGGCCGGTCTACCGGAACTCAACCGGATGGACTCATCACGCTTCGACGAGGTGAACGGTCTGTCTTTCGAGTCGACATGGATTCGTCTTCAGACGCAGCTGCCCGAGCAGGGGGTGTTGCCGGTCCCGGTCCCGGTCAGGGATCTCGACAATGGTCCCCATCTATCCTACGCGATCCAATGGTTCTTCTTCTCGACGGCAACGGTCGTGGTCTACTACCTGATTCTCAAGCGCAAGTCCGAGGAATGGGCCAACGAGGCGTGACCAACATCTGGCTGGTGGACGGCATCGTCCGCTATCCGGAGACCTTGTCGTCCTCGGCCGTGACGGCCGCGGAGACCGCTGTCGATGCCCTCGGGACGTTGCCGATGGTGGCGACCGTCGATGTTCACGCCGATGATTCACGATCGGTGGTTCGCCGTGAAGGGATTCTCAACGGGATCGAGTCCACCGGACCAGTCGCCCGGGCGATCTCGGCGCCGCTGGAGCGGGCCATGGCCATACGCCCGACCAACCCCGCGCCTCCGACCATTGCCCCCGTGACCACAGTGCTGCTGGCAGTCAGGCTGCGAAG
>CAZDYO010000221.1:0-4919 GCA_964509555.1 uncultured Acidimicrobiales bacterium | reverse complement strand
CGTTCGCCCCGATGGCCGTCACGGTGAGGCTCTCCGACGAGATCGACATCTCGCGTGGCGACATGTTGTGTCGTCCCAACAACCAGCCCACCGCGTCGCAGGACATAGACGCCATGGTTTGCTGGATGTCGGAGCGGTCGTCGCTCTCCAGCGGGAGCCGGCTGGTGATCAAACACACGACCCGCACCGCGAAGGTCATAGTGAAGGACCTCGCGTATCAGCTCGACATCAACACGTTGAGTCGAAACGAAGATGCGCCCGAGCTCAAGCTCAACGAGATCGGGAGAGTGTCGATGCGTTGCCAGGTGCCGCTGTTCTTCGACGAATACCGTCGAAATCGAAGCACGGGCAGCTTCATCCTCATCGACGAGGCCACCAACACCACCGTTGCGGCCGGGATGATTCTCGGCGAAGCGGGCTGACATGGCGAGAAGCCTCAATGTCGTATGGCATCCGGGGCATCTCAGCCAGTCCCAGAGATGGACCGAACTCGGCTTCTCCGGGGCCACGATCTGGTTCACCGGCCTGTCCGGGTCCGGAAAGTCGACCGTGGCCATGGAGGTTGAGTCGGCGCTGCTGCGCAACGGCAGGCCCGCATACGTGCTTGATGGCGACAACATCCGTCACGGTCTCAACGGCGACCTTGGGTTCAGTGCCGAGGACCGCAACGAGAACGTCCGCCGCGTCGCCGAGGTTGCCCGATTGATGGCCGACGCCGGCGTCGTCGCCCTGGTGCCGTTGGTGAGCCCCTACCGCTCGGCACGTGACAACGCCCGGGCGCTGAGCGAAGCCGCGGGAATCCGGTTCATCGAAGTGTTTGTCGACACCCCAATCGAGATCTGCGAGCAACGCGACCCCAAGGGTTTGTACGCGAAGGCCCGGGCCGGCGAGATCACCGGTTTCACCGGCATCGACGATCCCTATGAGGCGCCTGTAGATCCGGATCTGCGACTCACACCCGCTGATGGTGAGCCCTCGACAATGGCCGAGATGGTGCTGGAGATCCTGGGATGACGCATCAGCCGTCTCGTCTCCTGAGGCGGCCGGCCATCTGCCGGCCGCCCGGAGATCAGGCTTGTTGTCAGACGGCCACCGCGCCGGCGTAGATCGCGCCGACCAGGATTCCGTAGACCACGTGGGCCATGACCATGCCCATCGGGGTCATCTTGCCGAAGCCGGTCATGGCCGGGCCCGGATCGTCGATGGTTCCGTCCTTCACCAACGGATGACCCATCTTGAGCATCACCGGCATGGCGACGGTGACCATCATGCCGTGGACCGCTCCGATGAGGATGCCGAGGCCGGTGGCTGCGCCGGTGGACGACGGGTCGAATGCGTGGAGAAGTCCGGTGTGGAGCAGACCGAATGCGGCACCCATCATCAGATGCATCATGAGGCCGATGCCGTAGACGACGTTGGTCGATCCCTTGGGCTGGACCATGGTGCCGAGCGTGCGCAGCAGATCCATTTTGGTCATGCCCATTGCACGACCGCCATAGATGACCACGAGCATGGCGGCGGCGCCGATTGCTCCGGCGAGTATCGCCCATCCGGCGCTGTATTGACCGGCAAGTGAGGTTGCGAGTATGGAAGTCATCGGTTTCTACCCTCCGTGTGGGGCGAGGTCCGGGATGGCCAAGCACCCCTTGGGTGAATGCCCGGTCTGCTGGCCACAGGTAACTTGTGGATTGTCGGGGAAGAAACACACCGGCGCGCCCAAACGTTCCGCGTCGCGCCAATTGATCTGATCGCCGTGGGAGAGGTCAGTCGATGGGCTCGCCGAACGGGAGTTCAGCCTCGGTGTAGCACTGTTCGTGGAAGTGCTCCACGTGGTCCCACCTGCCGTCGACATAGACGTTGCAGATGACCTGGCGGTAGTGCTCACGTGCCCGGAACTTCACCCGCTCCCCGCAGTGCTCGCACTCGGACATTTCCCCGGCTTCGATCAGGCGGCTGACCGCTCTGCTCTTCCACTGGCTCTTGACTGCCGACTTGGCCATGTCGAACCATCGGCGGCAAACCGGCGGTCGTGAGGAGTTGCCTTCTGGCTCACCGTGGGTGGCGGGTCGGCCCGGTCAGCCCCTTGACACAGGCTTGTACTTGATGCGCTGGGGACGCATGGCATCGACACCGTGTTCGCGCTTGCGGTAGTCGGAGTACTCGGTGAAGTTGCCTTCGAACCATCTCACCACCGAGTCGCCCTCGAAGGCCAGAATGTGGGTGGCGACACGGTCGAGGAACCAGCGATCATGGCTCACGATCACCGCACACCCGGCGTAGGCCTCGACGGCATCTTCGAGCGCACGAAGGGTGTCGACATCGAGATCGTTGGTGGGTTCGTCGAGCAAGAGCACGTTGGCGCCCTCCTTGAGCACCTTGGCCAAGTGCACACGGTTGCGTTCTCCTCCCGAGAGGGTGCCGACCTTCTTCTGCTGGTCTGCTCCCTTGAAGTTGAACGATGCCACGTAGGCCCGGCCGTGTATTTCGCGGCCACCGACCTCAAGGTTGTCGACACCGCCGGTGATCTCCTCGTAGACGGTCTTGTCGGGGTCGAGGGTGCGGTCCTGGTCGACGTAACCGAGGGTGACGGTCGGCCCTATTCGCAAGGTGCCCGAATCGGGTGAGTAGACGCTGTCGGGGTTGCCCTCGGCGGCGTCGATGATCATCCTGAACAGCGTCGACTTGCCGGCGCCGTTGGCTCCGATCACGCCGACGATGCCGGCCGGGGGAAGCGAGAACGAGAGATCGTCGATGAGGAGTTTGTCGTCGAAGCCCTTCGAGATCGAGTCGGCTTCGATCACCACATCGCCGAGCCTTGAATCGACCGGTATGACGATCTCAAGGTCGGCTGACCTGCCCTCGGCGGCTCGGGCCTCTTCAAGCAACTTGTCGTAGGCCGCCAATCGGGCCTTACCCTTGGCCTGCCGGGCTTTGGGGGCCATGCGTACCCACTCGAGCTCGTGCTTGAGGGTGCGTCTGCGGGCGTCGTCGGCCTTCTGCTCAGAGGCGAGCCGGGCTTCCTTTTGCTCGAGGAACCCGCTGTAGTTGCCTTCGAACGGGTAGCCGCGGCCGTGGTCGAGTTCGAGAATCCACTCGGCCACGTTGTCGAGGAAGTAGCGATCATGGGTGATGGCCACCACAGTGCCGGCGTAGTCCTGCAGGGCCCGTTCGAGCCAGGCAACCGATTCGGCGTCCAGATGGTTGGTGGGCTCGTCGAGAAGCAACAGGTCGGGTTTCGACAGCAACAGGCGGGCCAGTGCCACCCGCCTTCGTTCACCACCCGACAGGTTGCTCACCGGCGAGTGGGACGGCGGTGTGCGCAACGCGTCCATGGCGATCTCGACGTTGCGTTGCAGATCCCACGCGCCCAGGGCCTCGATCTTCGACTCGATGTCGGCCTGCTTTGCTCCCAACTTCTCGTAGTCGGCTTCGGGATCCGACCAGCCGGCCATCACCTCGTCGTATTCGGCGAGCAGGCTGGCTGCTTCACCGGCGCCGTCCATCACGTTGCCGAGCACGTCCTTGGCTTCGTCGAGGTGGGGTTCCTGCTCGAGCATCCCGACGGTGAAACCCCCGGTGAGCTTCGCAGTGCCGGTGTAGCCGTCGTCGACACCGGCCATGATCTTGAGAAGGGTCGACTTTCCGGCACCGTTGGGGCCCAGCACGCCTATTTTCGCACCCGGATAGAAGGCGAGGGTGATGTCCTTGAGCACGTCGCGGTTGGGCGGGATGAACCTGCCGACCTTGTGCATGGTGAAGATGAACTGTGCGGCCATAGTGGCTGCAATCTATCGGGCGGCCGTGGTCTTCTTCTTGGTGGCTTTTCCGGCCGATGCCTTCCTGGCAGCCGGTTTCGCGGCTGTCGCCCTCTTCCTGGCCGGGGTCTTCTTGGCGGTGGCTTTCTTGGCTGGAGTCTTCTTGGGTGGAGTCTTCTTGGCAGCCGGTTTCGCGGCTGTCGCCTTCTTCCTGGCCGGGGTCTTCTTGGCGGTGGCTTTCTTGGCTGGAGTCTTCTTGGGTGGAGTCTTCTTGGCAGCCGGTTTCGCGGCTGTCGCCTTCTTCCTGGCCGGGGTCTTCTTGGCGGTGGCTTTCTTGGCTGGAGTCTTCTTGGCCGGTGTGGCCCTCTTCGTGGCGGCCGCCTTCTTCTTGACGGCCTTCTTGGCCGGTGTGGCTTTCTTGGTGACCGTCTTCTTGGCGGCTTTCTTGGTGGCAGCCCTCCTCGTTGGGCGCTTGGCTTCGTCGGAGGAATCAGAGGTGGACTTTTCATCCGCGAAGGGGAGGGTCCCCACGTCGATACTCATGCGTTTTTCGTCGAAGGCGTGGACGATGAAGTCGCGGGTCTCGCCGATATCGATCACGTCTCTTGCTCTTCTCGGGGCGGGATCGCCCAGTAGACGCAGCGGTATGTAGACGCTCACCCCGTCGACCGAACCGTAGGCGCCATGTGATGAGAAGCTCTCGACCAACACGGCGACCGTGCTGCCTTCGGGATAATCGCGCCGGAAGCTCTTCATCACCGACTTCGTGTTGGCGCCGGCTGGCTGCTTGCGGCCCCGCGATGCCGTGGGGCCATCGGGCTTGGCCGCTTTCTTGGAAACCCGAGCCGCGGGCTTCTCGGCAGCGACACGCTTCGATGGGGTCTTCTTGGCGGCCTTTCGGACCCGTCGGGTGTCGCCGACCTTCGGGTTGGTAGGCGGGGGTTCAACCGCGTTGGCCTCCCGCACGGCCCGACGGCTGATGGGCCCACGAACCGGGGAGCGGGTGACGAATACCCAGCCGACACCGGGTATCGGCTTACCGCCGATCAGACGGCCTTCGTCGAACAGCCAGTCGTAGGTGCCGTGGAATTCCTGGAACGAGTCGTTGGAGAGAACGACGGCGTTGGCGCGGTCGGCAACCTCAAGGATGAAGGCATCACCGCG
>CAZDYO010000220.1:0-4923 GCA_964509555.1 uncultured Acidimicrobiales bacterium | reverse complement strand
ATTTCACCACCCCATCGGTGGCCAGCGACCTGATCGCCATCGATACCGGGTGCCCAACCGGAATCGTATCGATCGGGTAGTCGTCCGGGTTCCCCTTGTCGGGGTTGACCCACAGGTGGGTTCGATGCACCTTTCCGTCGTCGCCATCGTCCCAGATGGTGGCCACGATTGAACCGATCAGTTGTCCGATGCGACCAAGGTGCCTGCCGATCTCGGCCTCGCAGGATGCGGCGTCGACCTCGGCCAGCCCCAGCGATGCCCGGCTGAGAGACCGCTCCAGCTTCAATCGATCATCGAGCAGGGCCTGGGCCCGGGCTCGCATGGTTATCTGGCCAGCCAGGTCGCAGAACTGCGTGACGGCGGCAATCGCCATCTCGTCGGAGGCCGGAGTGTCGTCGTAGCACAAGATCACCGCCAGGTCGTCGGCTCCGGTGACGAATCCAATGAACGCCGTGCCTCCTGGGCACCCCGTCATCGCTTCTGCTTCGGGCCCGCAAATTGGGATCACGCCGGGGTGATCGCCGCCGGCGAACATGGGTGTCACGGAGCCAAGATCTATTGGTGGCGTCTCCGGTATTGTGCCGGCATCGGAGCCGAGCATCCGATCCCAGACTTCGATCGGAGTGAACATCTCGGACCCGTTGACACGCTCGACAAACATGACGGACCGTGCCTCGAGAATGCGGCCCATACGCTCAAGCGCGCGAGATACGTCGGCTACCGGTTTGGTGTCGTCCGCCATGGGAATCGTCGACGACTGTTCCACAGGACCCATACCCCCATGAATCGACGGTGGCGCCCCAATTGTGAGCCCCCGATGATCATCTCGCATCGTGAACGTACGCCTACTTTCAGTGTCACGCAAGCGATCCATTCACAATCCGTGTCAAATGGAACAGATCGGCGGCGCCTACTCGCGACCGACAGCGATCACGATCTTGCCGGAGTTGAGGTTGGCCTCCATGCGCCGGTGGGCATCCGCCAGGTCGGCGAGATCGAATCGACTGTCGATCACCGGCGCGATCGACCCCGACGCAACCAGCGGCAGCACCTCGGCTGAGAACTGCTGGGTGACCGCGATCTTCTCCTCAATCGGCCTGGCCCTCAGAGTGGTTCCGATCAGCGACGCCCGTTTCATGAGCAGAGATCCGGCATCGAACGGAATGCTGCCTCCTGCCATGAGCCACACCTGTATGACCCGGCCGCCGACGCGCAGACACGAAATATTGCGCGGTAGATAATCGCCTCCCACCACGTCGAGCACCACATCGACTCCCGCTCCGCGAGTGGTCTCGGCAACGACGGCCACGAAGTCGTCGGCCCGGTAATCGATGACCACGTCGGCACCGAGTGCGTGACAGGTCTCGTGCTTGCCGGCGGACGCCGTGACGATGATGCGAGCCCCCATGGCCTTGGCGATTTGGATTGATGCGGTGCCAACGCCCGACGCCCCCGCGTGAACCAACGCCCACCGCCCCGACGTGAGACCACCTTGGCGCACAAGGGCATCCCACGCGGTGATGAACACCTCAGGCAGCGCGCCGGCCACATCGAGCGGCAGTGCATCGGGCACGCGCATGGTCATACGCTCGTGGATGGCAATCAACTCGGCATGTGCGCTGCCGTTGGTGATGCCCATCACCGGGTCGCCCACGGCACGATCGGTGACCCTCTCCCCCACGGCCACGACACGGCCCGCGAACTCAAGACCCGGGATCTCGTGCTCCATCGGCGCACCCGGATAGAAACCCATCCGTTGCAGGATGTCGGCCCGGTTCACTGCCGAGGATGCGACCTCCACCATCACTTCTTCAGGTCCGGCAATCGGATCGGGCACGTCGCGCAGCACCAGGACCTCGGGACCACCGTGTTGCTCAAGCACTATCGCCCGCATGAATCAACCTCCAGCTGCGGTTGTTGCCTCAGCTACATCAAATCGCACTTCGTCTGGATAAGGAAAGAAATCCGGCAACTGCCCGGCTTGGTGTTGATCCTTCATGTCGTTCCAAAACGAGGCGGTGCAGATGTCGGCGTGACGCGAATCGATCACCTCGGCAATGATCTTCGGCGAACGAAGGAACGTACGAAACTCCTCGGGGAACACATCGTTGGGGGCCACCGGAAACCACGGCTGGTCATACATGTCGTCGTCGATGTTGTCGCTCACCGGAACATCCCGGAAGTTCACCTCTGAGAGCAATGTGAGCTCGTCGTAGTCGTAGAACACGACACTTCCGTGGCGGGTGACCCCGAAATTCTTCGGAAACAAATCACCCGGGAAGATGTTGGCGGCCGCCAGATCCTTGATGGCATGGCCGTAATCGATCGCCGCGGCCCGGGCCCGATCACGCGACATCTCCCGCAGGTAGAGATCAAGCGGATACAGGCGCCGTTCGGTGTAGACGTGATGAAGGATGACTTCGTCGTCGGTGATGGTGACCGACCTTGAACAATCGGTGCGAAGTTCGTCGAGTAGATCGTTGTCGAAACGGTCACGTTGGAAGCTGAGATTCTCGAATTCCTGGGCATCGACGAGGCGACCCACGCGGTCGTGGTCGAACACCAGCTTGTAGCGCCGTTTCACCTCGTCCGGCGTGGTGTGCTTGCTCGGCGGAAAACGGTCCTTGATGATCTTGAACACCACGTCGAACGAGGGCAGGGCGAACACCGCCATGACCATGCCCCTGACGCCGCGGGCTCGCTCGAACCGGGTGTTGGAGTGGTCCATGTGTCTGTACAACGCCCGGAACAGATTGGTCTTGCCGTGCTGGCTGTAGCCGATCGATGTGTAGAGCTCGGCCACCGGCTTGACGGGCAACAGCGACTTCACGAAACCCACCACCGCGGCCGGACGACGACACAGAACGTGGAAGTACGAGCGCGTGTAACCGAACAGGCGGCTGGCGTCCCACTCGGTGAGGATGACAGCGTCGGCTCTCACCCCGGAGTCGGTGCACACCAACGGGATGATCACCGGGGACACCCTGTTGAGCCAGCGAAGCCGGCCGACCAGGTAGGCACCCTTGTTGCGGTAGAAGACCGGCCGCAGAAACTCGATCGAATCGATTCCGTCCCAAATCCTGCGGACGTATTCTTCGATCCGCGACGCCACAAGATGGGACTGACCCTCGATGTCTGTGAAGTGAGTCGCCAGTGGGCAGTGGCTCAGGACTTCGCGAATGGTGTCGACGGTGCCGGTCTCCACCGGGAATATCCGGTACTCACCGCGGGTACCGTCATCGGCCGGCAACACGGTCGGGCCGAGCCACAGAAACTCCAGTTCCGGGTCGATGCCAACGATTCCGAAAAGGCGACGGGTGACGGAGTTGTAGAAGGTCTCGGCCAGTTCGAGATCGATCCGGTCGGCGATCAACTCGACGTATCGGAGCCTGGTGGACACCCAGTCTCGTCGGGCATCGCTCTCGCTGTCGGGAAGCGTGAGTCGACATGCTTCCACCGCCGAATCGACGAGGCTCGCATGGAGATTCAGCCTCTCGGTGGCATCGACTTGATGTTCGGCCCATTCACGGTTGAGAAACCGGCCTGCGGCCCGGTGACTGACCTCCAGATATCGATCGTGAAACTCGACGAACGAGTCACGAAGGATCAGGGCGCGGCGCTCGGCGGTCGGGAGAGTATCGGAGGCGGCTTCCAAGTGGGGTCCGTTCAGTCGCTGGGGCCGAACCGGAGCCCACCGGCCCCGGCAGCGGCAACCGACCAGTCGGCAAAGAACCGATATCGGTCGCCTCGGATGATGGTGACCCGCCACTCGACATCGCGGTCACCGCAGCGACCCAGGCGCTCCACCTGAAAGGCGGCCTCGCCGTCGGGCATGTCGAGCACCTTCGCAACATCAGGATCGGGCACAACCGGAGTTATTCGCTCCCAGCCGTTGTCGGGCCGGCAGTTGCACCGCGTCTCCAACTCGTCGTAGAGGGCGGTGTGGGAGAAGTCTGCGTTGAGTAGCGGCTCGCCGAGGTCGGGCGGTAGCCAGGCTTGATCTATGGCGAGCGGTGAGCCATCAGCCAGGCGGACACGATCGAGACGAAACAGATCCATCCCAGGGTCGAGTCCCAGCCGCATCGCTGCCTCCGGATTCGTGGCCATTTCCGATCGGAGGACCTCACTGGTCTGCTCCAGACCGGTCGATTCGATACCGGCAAAGAGGCTGTAGAGAGTCCCGAGCCGTTGCTCGAATCGATCGTGGACCACGACTGTTCCACGACCACGTACCCTCGACACAAGGCCGTCACGACCGAGGGCCGACACGGCCTCACGAACGGTGTGGCGGCTAACCTCGTAGTGGCGGGTGAGTTCAAGATCCGTGGGAAAGCGATCATCGAAATGGCCCGCAGCGAGTCGCCGCCTCAGTTCGGCTTCGAGTTGTGACCAAAGTGGCTGCGAACTCGACCTGTCGAGCGGGAGTCTCATGGAAGCATCGCGGGAGTCAACCGGTCTCGGCGATCCGCTCGTGGTGACGGATCACCTCCGCTATCACAAATCGCAGGAACTTCTCACTGAAGGCAGGGTCCAGCTTGGCTTCGTGGGCGAGACGCCGCAGACGAGCGATCTGACGCTCTTCTCGCTCCGGATCGGCCGGGGCCATCCCCCTGTCGGCTTTGTAGGCTCCGACCTCCTTGGTGATCTTGAACCGCTCGGCCAGCATCATGATCAAGGCGGTGTCGATGTTGTCGATGCTCGAGCGATACTTCTCGAGCTGGTCGTCGTGCACGCTTCTTCCTCTGGGCCGTGGAATCCGAGGTAATTGTGTCAGGCTCGCTGGACGATCGTGGTGACATCCTGCCCGATCACCAACGTGTTCAAACGACACACCGGCGACGATACGCCGGCATGCCGCTCGAGAATCCTCCGGAGTGGGCCGTGGGGGAGTTGAACCCTCGACCTCCTGCGTGTCGAGCAGGC
>CAZDYO010000219.1:0-4944 GCA_964509555.1 uncultured Acidimicrobiales bacterium | reverse complement strand
CACCACCCGCATCGGGTGCTCGACGTTGTGGGTTCCGAGCTCGCGAAACGGCACCACCGGCGGCAGATGCTCAACCGGATCAGGCATGTCAGTTCGATGCCGGTATCTCGGTGACCCCGCCCATGTAGGGCTGCAGGGCCTCGGGTATGTGAATTGAGCCGTCGGGCTGACGATGGGTCTCCACCAACGACGCCCAGACCCTGGGAACCGCGAGGCCAGAACCATTGAGTGTGTTGAGAACTCTCGTGCCCTTGCCCTCGGTGGGCCGGTAGCGAATGTTGGCGCGGCGGGCCTGATAGTCGCTGAACCACGACACCGACGACACCTCGAGCCAGCGATCTGCGCCCGGCGCGTAGGTCTCGATGTCGAAGGTGCGAGCAGAGGAATTACCGAGATCGCCGGTGCACAGGTCGAGGATGCGATAAGCCAACCCGAGATCACGGATGGCTGATTCGGCTCGCTCGAGGATGTCGGCGTGGACAGCGGCCGACTGCTCGGGTGTGGCGTAGGAAAGCAACTCCACCTTGTCGAATTCGTGAACCCGCAACAGACCGCGCGTGTCGCGGCCGGCCGATCCCGCCTCTCGGCGGAAGCACGATGTGTGGGCCATGAACCTCAAAGGGAGTTCGGCCTCGTCGAACACCTCATCGCGCCCGATCGAGGTGAGGGGAACCTCGGCGGTGGGAATGGCCCAGAGATCGTCGCGTTCGAGATGGTAGGCATCATCGATGAACTTGGGTAGGTGCCCCGTTGAGATCATCGTCTCGGTCTTGACGACTGTGGGGGGCCTCACCTCTTCGTAGGCATCGCGGTTTCGATCAAGGGCGTAGTTGATCAGACCTCTCACCAGTCGGGCCCCCATGCCCCGGTACATCACGAACATGGCACCCGACATGCGAACCGCCCGATCGACATCGAGGATGCCGAGTTGGGTGCCGATGTCCCAGTGGGCCACCTTCTGATGCTCCTGGTAGGACTCGGGGTCGTAGCCCTCGACACGGGTGATCACGTTGTCGTGTTCGTTGTCGCCGTCGGGGCACTCGTCGGCCGGCATGTTGCCCACCGTCAGAAGGATCTCGCGCACTTGGCCCGAGATCCGGTCGACCTCAGCAGTGAGGGTTTTCTCGTGTTCGCCGAGACGTCGGCTCTCGGCCTGGAGTTCTGCGGCTTCGCTCACCTTGCCGTCGCGCCGCAAGGCCCCGACCTGCTTGGAGATGGCGTTGATCCGGGCCCGCGTGTCGTCGCGCTCGGCCCCGAGCCCACGCTGGCGGGTGTCGAGTTCGATCACCCGGTCGATCGGCTCAATGCCGTCTCCACGACGGGCTATGGCCGCCTTCACCACCTCTGGCTCGGTGCGTATACGTCGGATGTCAAGCATGGTCTGACAGTAGCGCGCCGTCAGGCTTTTTCAGGCCGCATTTCCCTGGGGGGATCACCGGCCTCGGCGAACTCCCTGGTGACGTCGGCATAGGTGATGGTGTGGCCCGGGGTGTTCAACCGACGTCTTTCGAGATCACGCCGCTGCTGACCGGCGCTGAGCCGGAAAAATCTGATGGCGATGAGGAGCCACAGGTACATGCCCCCGGCCACCTTCATGATGGCCCCGGCGATCTGTTGATCCTGCTGGACGCTCATTCCCCACATGCGATACGGGATGTCGTATGACCGGTAAACCGCGTCGCCGGCGAAGGCCAACCATCCGGCCGGAACGGTCGGAATGATCGACATCAGGAAGAGATAGATCATCTTCCCCATCTCCGACATCTGCAATTCCTTCAGGGGCCCGAGAACCGGGAACCACATCAACATCCCGAGGAAGAAATACGACACATGCATCGTGTAGTGGAAGTTGCCGTTGCTGCTGCTGGTGTTGACGGTCCAGGTCCAGTAGCCGAACAGTTGCAGAGCATTGAACGCCAAACCGGCCACCACCGGTTTGGTGATGATCCGCATGATCCGGGAGACCATGCCTCCCTCGAGAAACACCAACCGAGCCAGCCACTCGGGCAGTGCCAACAACAGGAGCGGTGGGATGATGAATGTGACCAGCAGGTGCTGGACCATGTGGGCCGAGTAGAGGTAATTCTCGGCGATGTCGTGGAGCGGCCAGTCGGCGGCCACCCAGAACAGGAGCATCCCGGCTATGAAGAAACGCTTCTGGGCCACGGTCACGATCGGCTCACCTTCGGGCACCACCATGGGGCCGATCACCCGAACGGCGTACAGGCTGAGTGCGATGCCCACGGCCAGAAGCACCCACACTTCAGGGTGGAACTGGTAGTGCCACGGACCGTTGGCGGCCAGAAGACTCATGGTGACGCTCCAGACCGGGGACCAGCCGCGGTCAGTTCGAGATTGGGCTCAGGATGCCCAGAACTGAAAGGTACTCAGGGTGACAACGAATACCACACCAGCGAGGAACAGCCCGCCCAGAAACAGTTGCTTGAAGATCTTTCCGTCGAAGCGGAGATGCATGAACCATGTGATGACGATCCAGAACTTGAGGGCCATCATCACCAGTAGCGACGGGATGAGGACCTTCCCGATCGAAACGAAATAGGTCGACACCTCTAGCCCGGTGATCACCGCGAGAATCGCGGCGATCTTCACGTAGGCCCAATCGGATGGGTGTTCGTGGATGTCGTGGGTGGCTTCGTTCTCGGTTTCGACCACGGATTCAGTAGCAGTCATGTTGCCAGACCTTCCTACGCCGGAACCAGATAAACGACAGTGAACAGCACGATCCACACCACATCGACGAAGTGCCAGTAGAGGCCAACGATCTCAAGAGTCTCGGCCTGCTCCTGATGGAGCTTGCCCTTGCTCGACATGACAAAGGTCGACATGAGCATGGTGATTCCGAGGGCCACGTGGACGCCGTGGAAACCCGTGAGGGTGAAGAAAGCAGAACTGGCCGGATTGGTGGTGAAACCCAGCCCCTCCCGAAGGAACGTGGTGAACTCATATACCTGACCACCGATGAACACGCCTCCGAGCATCGCCGTGGCCAGTGTCCACACCCTTGACAGGGCCTCGTCGCCACGCCGCAGCGCCGAAAGCGCCAGCACCATGGTCATCGAACTCATCAGCAGTACGAACGAACTCACCGATGTGAACGGAATGTCGAACACGTCGGTGGGCACCGGGAGCCCACTGCCGCGGGTCTTGTAGAGCAGGTAGCTGGAAATCAGGCCACCGAAGAGCAGACACTCAGACCCAAGGAACACCCACATCGCCAATTTGGTGTTGGACATTCCCGTGGCCGTGCGGTGCTCCTCGTGGCCTCCGGTTGCCACCGCTGGTGCGGTTGCGGTTGCCATCTCAGCTCTCCTCGTTCGTGTCGGCGCCCGTCAGTGCCGGCGCCTCGTGGTCGTCGTGGGACCCACCGTGGTGGGCGTCGGGATCGTCGGCGGGCTCCAGGGCCCATGCGTACAGGGCGCCGGCGGTGGCAAGACCACCCGGGACCGCCAGCCACAGGTTGAAGATCAGGCCGTAACCGATGAGGGGCATGCCGATCGCGACGACCAACGGCCAGAACGATGGTGAGGGCAGATGCACGTTGGTGGCGTCGCCCTTCTGAGCGGCCTCCTCGACGGTGGCGATACGGACGACGTTTCCGTCGTCGTCGTAGCCGTACTTGCGGTGCCACCACTCGTCGAGACCGTTGATCTCGGGCACTTCGTCGAAGTTGTGCTCTGGGGTGGGCGACGGAAGCATCCATTCGAGGCTTCGGGCATCCCACGGGTCGGGGCCCGGGTCGGGCAGGTTGGGGGCGTCCTTCTTCGACTTCCAGATGTTGTAGAAGAACACGAGAAGCGATGCGGCGATCGTGAAAGCACCGATGGTGGCCACGGCGTTCCAGAGAGCGAAACCGAAGCCCGACGAGTAGGTGTCGATGCGTCGGCTCATGCCCTGCAGACCGAGAATGTGCATCGGCCCGAAGGTGAGGTTCATGCCGATCGTGGCCAGCCAGAAATGGACCTTGCCAAGGCGCTCATTGAGCATGTGGCCGAAGATCTTGGGCCACCAGAAGTAGCAGGCACCGAGAAGCCCAAGCGCCCCGGCGCCGAACATCACATAATGGAAGTGAGCCACGATGTAGTAGGTGTCGGTTTGCTGGGTGTCGACCGGTGCCAACGAGTGGGTGACTCCGGACACGCCGCCGATGGTGAACATGGTGACCGCGCCAACAGAGAATAGCATCGGGGTCGCGAACCAGATCTTTCCGCCCCACATGGTGGCGATCCAGTTGAGGATCTTCACGCCCGTCGGCACCGCGATGAACATCGTCGAAAGCGAGAAGGCTGCCACCGACACCGGGCCGATGCCGGAAACGAACATGTGGTGGGCCCATACGCCCCAGCCCATGAAACCGATGGCGATACCCGAGAACACGACAAACGAGTAGCCGAACAGCGGCTTGCGGCTGAACGTGGGGATGATCTCGGAGAAGATGCCGAACACCGGCAGCACGACGATGTATACCTCGGGGTGTCCGAAGATCCAGAAGAGGTGCTGCCACAGGAGCGGGTCGGCGCCGGTGTCGGGGTTGAAGAACTGCGACCCGAAGAGACGGTCGAACATCAGGAAGAACAAGGCAACCGTGATAACCGGAAGGGCGAACAGCAGGAGGAACTGGGTGACCAGCATCATCCAGGTGAACACCGGAACCCGGAACCAACTCATGCCGGGTGCCCGCATGTTGATGACAGTGGTGATCAGGTTGACCGCCGACACCAGAGAAGCGATGCCCAGGATGAGCAGCCCGATGGCGTAGAAGTCGACCCCGTGACTCGGCGAGAAGACAACACCGCTGTTCGGCGAGTAGCAGAACCAACCACAGTCGGCGCCGCCGCCGCCCACCAGCCAGGTCGAGTTGAGGAAGATGGCTCCGCTGATCCAGACCCAGAATGAGAGGGCGTTGAGCCTCGGGAACGCAACATC
>CAZDYO010000218.1:0-4965 GCA_964509555.1 uncultured Acidimicrobiales bacterium | reverse complement strand
ATCAACCTGACCGCCACGGTGGCCGGGCGGGCGATCTCGGTGACGGTGCGGGTCCACTGGTCGGCCGGGGCGGTACGTGGGTTGACCGATACGACAGGCACCAAGGTGACGCGTTCGGTGGCCACACGCACCTTGGTCGACCCGCCCAGCGTCAGCCAGAGAGCTCCCATCAGAAGTGCACCTCCCATCGCCGAGAACACAACAGTGGACCGCGTGGAAAGGCGCCTCTGCCGGCTGAGCGCGGCAAGCTCCGATGGGTGTCGCCAGAGTCGATCATCGGCATGCGGGAGTCGGCTGGGGCCGCTGTAGTCGTCGTGCACCTCTCCGTCTCCCACGAAACGCGAGGCTACATACAGCGGAGGTCCTGACGGACGCGCCCCCCCGTGGGGAAGGGTCGGGCGGGTGCACGCGACTTCGACATACGATGGCGAGGTGCTGCAACCATCGAACGAATCGACTTGGCTGGCCATCACCGATGAAACACTGCCGGTTGCCGAGGCTTCCGCTTGGGCGGTGTTGCCGAACTGCGGGGCGGTGGTCACCTTCAGCGGAACCGCGCGAGACCACGCGGCCGGCCGTGAAGGTGTGCAGAAACTCGAATACGAGGCTTACGAGCAACAGGTGGTGCCGCGGCTGGCTGACATCGCCGATCACATGCGATCGGAGTGGCCCGACCTGGGGAGAATCGCGATCATCCATCGCGTCGGGGTGGTGCCGATCGGCGAATCGGCAGTGGTCGTAGCGGTGTCGTCCCCACACCGTGGCGAGGCATTCGACGCCGCCAGGTTTGCCATCGACACGCTGAAATCGACCGTGCCGATCTGGAAACGAGAGACATGGGCGGGCGGACAATCCTGGGGGCTTGAGCCTCAACACATCACCGAGGTGGGCTCGTGAGCGGCGCGGTCGTGTTTTTGGCGGGTGCACTCATTGCGTGCGTTGTCGGGTTGATCCTGTTGTGGATCACCCACTCGGTTTCGCGGCGTCGACGCCGTCGTCGGGCGGAGATCTCGTTTGCGGATCAGATGCGGGCGCTGTCGACAAACCCGGATGGCCCACGTCGGGAGCAGCCTGTCGGTATCGTCACCCTCGACCCGATCGACAAGGAGAGTTGACCCCTGGCACGCGACCTTGCGATCGATCTTGGCACAGCCAACACGCTGGTCTATGCGAGGGGCGCGGGCATTGTCCTGAATGAACCATCGGTGATCGCGCTCAATCGTCGGACCAACGAGGTGATCGCCACGGGCCACGAGGCCTGGGACATGATCGGTCGCACGCCCAGCTACATCGTGGCGGTGCGGCCGCTGCGCAAGGGGGCCATAACGGATTTCGATGTCACGCAACGGATGATCCGCCTGCTATTGCAGCGGGTCGGCGTCAGCAAGTTCAATCGTCCCAGGGTTGTGATCTGTGTGCCGTCGGCCATCACTGCGGTGGAGAGGCGAGCCGTCACCGAGGCGGCCCGCCGGGCGGGCGCGGCCGATGCCAGGCTCATAGAACAGCCTGTGGCCGCTGCGATCGGGGCCGAGCTGCCGATCAGCGAGCCGATCGGGAACATGGTCGTCGACATAGGCGGTGGCACCACCGAATCCGCGTTGATCTCACTGGGTGGCGTGGTTGCCCTGGAAGCCGTGAGGGTCGGATCGTTCGACATCGACGCCGCCATCCAGGCTTATGTGCGACGCGAGTGGGGTATTGCGATAGGGGAGCGCACCGCGGAGGAGATCAAGATCGTCATCGGGTCGGCGGCCCCCACCGACGATGAGGTATGTGCCGAGGTGAGGGGCCGTGAGCTCATGAGCGGGTTGCCGAAAACCGTCGTTCTCACCCCCGAGGAGATACGTGAGGCCATATCGGAGCCGGTCGGGGCGATGGTCGATTCGGTGGTGAGCTGTCTGGCGCAGGCGCCACCCGAGCTGGCCCAGGACCTGATTGTCGAAGGCATCAATCTCGTTGGTGGTGGAGGCATGTTGAAGGGTCTCGAGAAGCGCCTCGAATCAGAGACCTCGGTGCCGGTTCACCTGGTCGATTCGCCCCTGGAAACCGTTGTTCTGGGTGCCGGTGTGTGTATCGAATCGTTCCAGGCGGGTCAGCAGATGTTCATGAACGAGTGGGCAAAATAGATCACTCGGGGCCGAGCAGTTCCTCCACGGCTTCTCTGACCTGACGGTCACGATCGGTTCGGGCTCGCTGCCAGGCATCGTCCACCTCGGGGCCCTCGAATGCGCTGAGGGCGATCACCGCTCGTCTTCGTACCGCCGGTTTGTCGCGGGTGGCCCTCAGGATGGTCGGCAGTGCCCGGTCGTCGCCGATCGCACCGAGAGCAGCGACCGCCGACTCGCGTGCCAATGGATCGTCGTGGTCGGCAGCGACCTTCATGAGCGCATCGAGAGTTTCGGGAGTGGTGTTCGCACGTTCTCCGAGGGCCCATGCGGTCGTCTCGACGACAGCAGGATCGGGATCATCGAGAAGGTGAGTGATCTCCGGGGACCTGCGGCCGGCAGAAAGCTCGACCGCTGCGATTCTCACGGATGGGGAGGGATCTTCAAGGCCGGCGTCGAGATCTGGGGTGGTGAGCCGGTCGAGTCGGTGGAGCGATCTCAGCGCAGCCACGCGAACCGATGGTTCCGGGTCGTCGAGACCGGAGCGCGCCCCGGCGTGGTCTCCGCGATGCCCGGCCAGCGCGGTGAGACGGCGACGCTCTGGGGTGGGGAGCCGATCCATGGCCCGACCCTACAACGGTGTCTGGGTCGTACGACCCAGGCCACAAGGCCGAAATGCTCAAGTTGGAGGGGGGTACGTCCGATCGAGAGACAGGTCGATCGCCAGGAGCACCAGTGTCTTACATCGTGATTCAACCCGGAGAAGCGGACCAGCCCGTCCACCGCGAGTTCGCGGACATTGAGAGTGCGATTGAGCACATCGAGATGACCTGCAACGGATCCGGCGGGACCGAGGTTCGGCTGTGCAGGATCGAACCGGTCGAATTCAAGTTGAAGCAGTACTTCAAGGTCGAGATTCCAACCGAGAGCAGTGTTTCCGAGCCGGCACCGTCGACCATCGACAGTGTCGACGACTCACCGGAGGACGATTCGGCGACCGAGGAGAACACCTCGGTGTTCGAACCGCTCACCATGGTCGAGACGAGCGACTTCGAACCCCTCGCCACGAGGCACAACACCCACTTGACCGGTGAGTCGCGACGGGGACTTTTCGGCCGCTGAGAATGCCGACGGTCAGGCGATCGCCTGCTCGAGAAGGAACGCCGCGCTGAGCACGAGAATGCCGATGGCCGCGGCCAACGCAATGCCGAGCCCCACGACGATCACGGCCAGCACCACGAGTGCCCGTAGCCGCTCCCACCAACGTACGTAGGCTTTCTTGCCGACCACGGTGCGAGGCACGCGGCGTCGGATGATGCCCAGCACCCGGAGAGAGTCGAGCAGGGGATTGACTCTCTCGTTGTCGGGGTCGGTGGCCGTGGTGGCCAGCAAGAGAATTGTGAGACCCAGGCGGGCGCGTGTGGTTGCGCCGGTGGTCGTGGCAGGCTGAAGCGCCCACGGTGGTCGTCGACCGATGTGGGCTGATGACCCCGCCACCAGGACGAGCACAGACACGATGAACAAGTTCGACACGTCAGCAACGATGCTACCGCCGGACACGGCCGCGGTGGCGCCCCGGCCGTGGCACAGCCGCCGGTGGGTGAGGTCGGTTGTGATCGGGGCCGGAGTTGTGGGTCTTCTGCTCGCCATATTGAGTATCGTGCCGGTGTCGGCCCTCGGAAGCGTGGTTCCCGGCACCGCGATCATCGACGAGAACCCGGTGGCGCTCAAGCCCGGCCGGGCCCGTGAAGTCGACCGGAGGGTCGCCATCGACGGGTCCACGGTTTTCCCTCCCACCGGGCAGATCCTGTTCACGACGGTGGCGATCGACGACAAGGTTTCCGTTCTGGAATGGCTCGATGCCGAGAGGGACCCCCATCAGACCCTCGTGCCCCACGACGCCGTGTTCAGCTCCAGATCCACATCCGAGAACCGTCAACGAAATCTTCAGATGATGCAGGTGTCGAAGGAGACAGCCGTGTTGGTGGCCTTCCAGCATCTCGGAGTCGACGTGATCGACGAGTCGGGCATCAATTTTGCCGAGGTTCTGCCGGACGGCCCCTCGGCCGGGGTCCTCCATGTGGGTGAGGTGATCGTCGACATCGGTGGCACTCCGATCACCGATTTTCAGTCCCTGCAGACCGCACTCGATCAGCACTCACCGGGTGACCGCGTCGAAATCACCCTGGAGGACAACGACACCCTTGAGCAACGCAAGGTGTCCATCACCCTTGGCGAACATCCCGATGATCCGACCCGTCCGTTCATCGGCATAGGAAACGTCGGTGTCAGGGCCGTGCAGACGGATCTTCCGTTCGACGTGTCCATCGACTCGGGTGAGATCGGAGGTCCTTCCGCGGGGCTGGCCTTCACCTTGTCGATTCTCGACTTGCTCACACCGGGCGAACTGACCGGGGGCCACCGCGTGGCGGTCACGGGAACGATCGCGCTCGATGAGTCGGTTGGCGATGTGGGAGGGGCCGAGCAGAAGGCCGTCGGGGCCAGGAACTCCGGGGCTGAGATATTCATCGTTCCGGTGAATGAGGTGGCCGACGCCGAGAAGGGAGCCGGCGACATGCCGGTGGTCGGCGTGTCGACCCTGTCGGAGGCCCTCGACGTGTTGGCCGGTCTGGGCGGGCAGACGACCGAGCTGGTTCTTCCCACCCGATAGGGCCTCGATCGCCGGCACCGGGCATACCTGACGGGGATCTCCGCTCAACCTACGCTTGTGGGGTGCCGAGTTCCCTCAATTATCGCCCCGACCCGTCGGGTCTGGAGAACGCCACCTTTCCGCTTGTCCGCCGGGGATTCGACCCCGCCGCGGTCCGGGCCCGACTGAGGGCGGCGGCGGAAACCATTC
>CAZDYO010000217.1:0-4990 GCA_964509555.1 uncultured Acidimicrobiales bacterium | reverse complement strand
GCACCGACGAGGCCGCGACCCCGGCGTGAACCGAAATCCCCTCAGACTCGAATGCCACTCGCAGGAGCGCCCCGGACTCGGGCTCTTCAAGGGGCAGCACCTGGTCCTGGGCTTCAACCAGGGTGACCCTGGTGCCGAAACGGGCCATCACCTGGGACAGCTCTGATCCGATGGCTCCGGCGCCCAGCACAATGATCGACTCCGGAAGTTTCTCGGCCTCGATGATCTCGTGATTGGTCCAGAAGTCGATCTGGTCGAGCCCCGGGATCGGGGGAACGGCCGGAGTGGTGCCGGTGGCGATCACAACGCCGAGCTTGGCCTGGAAGATCCGATCTCCGACGACGACGCGCTCGGGGCCGTCGAAGTGGGCCCTGCCCCGCACGAAGATGCCGCCCTTGCCCTCAAAGCGGTCGACGGCAACCTTGTCGTCCCAGTTGTCGGTGGCCTGTTCGCGTATTCGTGCGGCCACGGGCGCCCAGTCGGGGGTGACGGTGGCGGTGCCGGCCATGCCGTCGACCCTGCGGGCCTCGGCCAGGGTGTTGGCGGCCCGAATCATCATCTTCGAGGGGATGCACCCCCAGTAGGGGCACTCACCGCCGACCAGGCCGCCCTCGACTCCCACGACTCTCGCACCTGATTCTGCCAACGGGCCGGCGATGCTCTCGCCGGCCACCCCCATGCCGATCACCACGAAATCCACGTGTTCGATGACGGACTGCTCGCTCATGGTCTTCCTCTCACGACACCGGCGGCGTCGTACGTTGATTGTGGGATCCGAAACACACCTGGACCGGTCACACTCCCATCAATGTCGCGAATGCGACTATTTGTGGGTGAGTTCTCCGGAGGTCGGCGCCTTGTTGGCCCGTCGCATCGCAAGGCCGAATCCCAGCACAGCGCCGCCCGCCGCGAACAGGAGGTGCTCCAACACCACGGGAGAGTCCGGGCCTTCGTGCCAGAACACCGGGCCGGAAAGATTGCCCATCACCTCAAGCAGG
The DNA here is from genome assembly GCA_964509555.1 of uncultured Acidimicrobiales bacterium. Taxonomy (GTDB): domain Bacteria; phylum Actinomycetota; class Acidimicrobiia; order Acidimicrobiales; family Aldehydirespiratoraceae; genus SZUA-87. Next base: position 3,992 of record CAZDYO010000217.1, on the reverse strand, counting down.
AGTGTGGCCAAGGCAGCAAGGGCGAAACCGATGGCGGCTTCGTTGACGGCCCGATGCTGGGTGATGCCGGCCACGGAATAGCCGTCGTAGACCACCCAGGCACCTGCCACCACGAGCGGGGCGAAGTGGAAGGTCGAGGTGGGGGTGCGCGTGGCCAGGACGATCCACGCACCAGCGGCGGCCAACGCCCAAGCCAGGCCTGCGAACCTACGAATCTTCATGAACGCACCGCCGGTCGGGCGGCTCGACCCTCGACGGTGCCGAAGAACTGCCCGGCGGTCTTCTGCACTCCGTATGACCAGGTCGGGTAGGCATGCACGGTCTGGGCCAATCTCCCGGTGAACATCTTCGTTCGCATGGCCACCGCCACCTCGTGGATCATCTCGCCGGCTCTTGGGGCCACGATTGTCGCCCCCAGAATCTGGCCGCCCCCGACGCGGCGCAACACCTTGCGGGGACCGGCGATGAGCTTGATGAAACCGAGATGGTGTCCGTCGGTGACCGCACGGTCGAGGTCGGTGATCGGAAGCTCGGCAACCAGACCGCCGTGTTCGGCGGCCTCGGCCTCGGTCATGCCGATGCGGGCCACCTCGGGGTTGGTGAAGGTGGCCCAGGGAATCCACGACGTGCGAAACGGGCCCCTGGGGCCCTTCTTCAGCGCATTGCCGGTGGCCAGCCGCCCCATTTCGTCGGCCGCATGTGTGAAGGGAAGCTTTCCGGTGACATCACCGACGGCGTAGATGCCACGCACGTCGGTTGCCATCCTGTCGTCGGTCCGGACGAATCCTCTCTTGTCGAGTTTCACCCCGAGATCCTCCAGTCCCATTCCCGATGAGTTGGGCGCCCGCCCGACGGCCAGCAGGACCTTGTCGAATGTGGAATCGCCGGCAGCAGTGGTGACCTTGATTCCGGAGCCGTCATCGGTGGGGCCCACCTTCTCGATGTTCTCGCCCACATGGACGGTGACCCCGCTCGCTTCCAGCGCCTTCTTGATGACGGCCCCTGCTTCGGGTTCCTCCCTTGGCAGAAGGTGGGGGGCCAGTTCGAAGATCCCGACGTCGACTCCGAGCCCGGAGAACGCCTGGGCCATCTCACAACCGATCGCTCCGCCACCCACTATCCCGAGAGATACCGGCTTCACGGTCATGGAGAAGATGGTCTCGTTGGTGAGAACGTCGACCGAATCGAGCCCGGGAATCGGCGGTATCAGCGCCCGGCCACCGGTGGCGATGATGATTCGACGCGAGCTGATCCGCTTGGAATCGACTGCAATGGTGTCGTGGTTGACCATGACGGCCCGCCCGTCGATCACATCGACACCCTCCGATCTGAGGACGTCGGCCGTCTCGGTGGCGGCGATGCGGGTAATCGCCGAACGCACCCGCTCCATTGCCGGCCCGAAGTCGAGTCCGTCGCGTGATGCCGCGAGCAGGGTCTTCGACGGAACGCAGCCGGTGAATGTGCAGTCGCCCCCAAGGGGACCTTCGTTGACCAGGAGCACATCGGCCCCGACCCAACGCGCTGCACGGGCGGCGGAGAGGCCTCCGGCACCTCCACCAATGATGATCAGGTCGTGGTCCACGGGGCCGGAACCCTCCTCCCCCATCGGGTCATTCCATGATGATGCCGCATATTTGTCACGCCGTCAGTGAACCGTGCGTGCCGCGAACCAGGCGAAGTTGAGTACCGCCAGCCCCACGGCGAAGGTTCGATACTCCTTGCGTGCTCGCATCATGACCACCGCGGAGATCACCACGGACCACACAATCGCCATCACAATTGTCTGCCCGTAAACCCCAGCGTCGGTTCTGGGCAGTGCGAGTTCGAGTATGAAGTTTCGCATCCGAGCGGAAACCCGGCAGCAGCGGTGGTGCTTCCGTTATCAGGAACCGGCATCGAGAGCGGCCCGAAATTCGGACACCAACTCACCGACTCCGTCGGGGCCACCACCGTCGAGCATCCGCTGCACGACCACCGATCCGATGACAACCCCGTCGGACACCTCACTCACCTCGACGGCCTGCGACGGAGACCCGACCCCAACCCCAACCAGCACCGGCTTGTCGGTGATGGCCTTCAATCTGGAAGCCATGACCTTCGCGCTCGCGGCGAGTTCGGTTCGAACCCCGGTGATGCCCACGAGTCCGACGCCGTAGACGAACCCCCTGGAGCGTTCGCAGATTCTCGGCAGTCGCTCGTCGGGTGCGGTGGGCGCGGCCAACATGACGGTCTCGATTCCCGCATCGTCGGCGGCATCGGCCCACGGGCCGATCTCCTCGAGTGGGATGTCGGGAAGAATGCAACCGCTCACCCCGGCTGCCGCGAGGCTCGAGGCGAACCGTTGATATCCGCCGCGAAACGCCAGGTTCACGTAGGTCATCACCGCCGTGGGAACGCCGATGTCGGCACCCCGCAAGGCGTCGAGAACCGAATGGGGCGTGACTCCGTCCGCCAGCGCCTTGTCGTTGGCCAACTGGATGGTGGGGCCGTCCATCACCGGATCTGAAAACGGTATACCGATCTCGATGGCGTCGGCCCCCGCGGCCGAGGCCGCTCTCGTGATCTCGATCCAGTCGGATCCCAGCCCTCCGGTGATGTAGGGCACAAGGCACTTTCCGCCGTTGTCGCGGCGACGTCGCAGTGCGGTCTCGAGCGCCCCGGTCACTTGAGAATCTCCATCATCTGATTCACGTCCTTGTCGCCGCGTCCGCTGAGATTTATCAGGACGGTCCGGCCGGCCAACTCGAGGCGGTCACGGCTCACCCAGGCCAGGGCGTGTGCCGATTCGAGAGCGGGAATGATGCCTTCCGTGCGAGAAAGCAGCTGGAAGGCCTCAATCACCTCATCGTCGGTGACCGGTACGTATCTGGCCCGGCCGATCGATGCGAGATGGGAATGTTCGGGTCCGACCCCGGGATAGTCGAGACCGGCCGAAATCGACTCGGCCTCGAGGACCTGGCCCCACTCGTCCTGCATCAGGTAGGACTTCGAACCGTGGACGATCCCCGGAACCGCCCTGGTGACCGCGGCACCCCCGGCCGGCTCGACTCCCACCAGCTCGGCGTCGGTGTCGGCGAACCCCGAGAAAATGCCGATCGCGTTCGAGCCGCCTCCCACACAGGCGGTTACGACATCAGGGATCCCGCCATCGAGCAGCTTTCGACACTGCTCCCGCGCCTCATCACCGATGACCCGATGGAACTCGCGCACCATCCACGGGTAGGGGTGGGGTCCCATGGCCGACCCCAGGCAATAGTGGGTGTCGTCGACAACCGAGACCCAGTAGCGCATCGCCTCGTTGACCGCATCCTTGAGCGTGCGTGAACCGGACTTGGCCGACCGCACCTCGGTGCCGAGGAGCCGCATACGGAACACGTTGAGTTCCTGACGCTTGATGTCGACCTCGCCCATGTAGACGATGCAGTCCATTCCGAACAGCGCTGCCGCGGTGGCGGTGGCCACGCCGTGTTGCCCGGCACCGGTCTCGGCCACGAGGCGGGTCTTGCCCATTCGTTTGGCGAGCAGCGCCTGGCCGAGCACATTGTTGATCTTGTGGCTGCCGGTGTGGTTGAGGTCCTCCCGTTTCAGGAGCACCCTCACGCCGAGCTCCTCGGACAGGTTGAAGCACTCGGTGACCGGGGATGGCCGTCCGGCGTAGTCGGTGAGCAGACGATTCAGCTCGGCCCGAAACCCGGGATCGGCCCACGCCTCGCGGAAAGCGCTCTCGAGTTCGTGGCACGCGGGCACGAGGGTCTCGGGCACGTATGTGCCGCCGAACTCTCCGAATCTGCCTTGCCCACCCGGGTCGGTCATGGTCATCGAATTACCTCCGTGCTCCGGACCGCTGCACCACGGGTCCGGAGGTGATCGTGGTCAGAAGTCGAGTTGCCAGTCGTAGGGGCCGCCATCGTGGTCGATCGAGTCGGGGGCCGAGTCGGCATCGAGATCGGCTCCCGCGGCCAGGGCGTTGGCGATGAACTCCCGCAATTTCA
>CAZDYO010000216.1:0-5001 GCA_964509555.1 uncultured Acidimicrobiales bacterium | reverse complement strand
CTAGTCTCGGGCCATGCAGCAGAGCTACTTCACCCCCAGAACCTTCAAGTTCCTGAGTGACCTCGCGGCCAACAACAATCGGACCTGGTTCAAGGCCCACCAGGAGGAATACGAGCGCACGGTTCGTGAGCCGGCACTCGACTTCACAACCGACATGGGTGATCGTCTTGAGGAGATCTCGTCCCACTTCGTGGCCGACGCCCGCAAGGTCGGCGGATCGCTGTTTCGTATCCAACGCGACACCCGCTTTTCGAAGGACAAGACCCCGTACAAGGAGAACACCGGGGTGCAGTTCCGCCATGAGATGGCGTCCGATGCCCACGCGCCGGGCTTCTATCTCCACCTGCAGCCGGGCGGGTGTTTCATGGGAGCTGGGTTGTGGCGTCCCGCCACCAAGGTGGCCTACGAGATTCGTGACCGAATTGATGCCGACCGGGATGGATGGCTCAAGGCCACGACCGGCAGGAAGTTCGCCTCCACCTTCACGCTTGGCGGCGACACCCTGGTGCGTCCACCCAAGGGCTTCGACCCGGATCACCCGCTCATCGTCGACCTGAAACGCAAGGACTTCATCGCGTCAACGAAACTCAGCCAGAAGGCGGTCACGTCCCCGGACTTCGATGAGGAATTCATCGACCTGTGCCGGACCGCGGCACCGTTCATGAAGTTCCTGTGCGACGCGGTCGGCGTCAGGTTCTGACCGGATTCCCATGACCACCGCTCCACACATCGCCATCGGGTCAAGGGTCCGGAAGTCTCCGTTTTGGAACGCCACCATCGCGGCCGGCGCCACGGAGTTCACCGTCTACAACCACATGTACATGCCGACCTCCTACGGCGATCCGGAAGCCGAATACCGCAGGCTCACCGAGACCGTGGCCATCTGGGATGTCGCCGCCGAGCGCCAGGTTGAGATAGCCGGACCCGACGCGCGCGACCTCACCCAGCGTCTGTGTGCCCGCGACATCATGTCGTGCCGGCCGGGGAGGGCCCGCTACGCGCCCATGTGCGACCACGAGGGACATCTGATCAACGACCCGGTGGTGTTGTGTCTAGACGACGACCGGTTCTGGTTGTCGATCACCGACAGTGATGTGCTGCTGTGGGCCAGGGCGGTGGCCGGTGAACGAGGAGCAGATGTGGACGTGTTCGAGCCCGACGTGTCCCCTCTGGCTGTGCAGGGGCCGTGCGCTGCTGATCTGGCCTGTGATCTTTTCGGCCGCGGCCTGGTCGAGTCGTTGGGTATGTTCCACCACACATTCGTGGACCTGGCCGGGATTCCGCTGGTGTTGTGTCGCTCGGGATGGAGCAAGCAGGGCGGATTCGAGTTGTTCCTGACCGACGGTTCCCGGGGCGACGAACTCTGGAACACGGTCGAGGTTGCCGGTGAGAAATACGGCATCGGGCCCGGCGCTCCCAACCAGCAGGAACGGATCGAGAGTGGGCTGCTTTCATACGGCTCCGACACTGACAGCGACACCGACCCTGTTGAGGCCGGGCTCGGTGCGTTCGTGTCGATCGACATGGAACACGACTTCATCGGGAAGGCCGCTGTGCGCGCCCGTATCGCCGACAGCACCGCACGCCACGTGATCGTTAATGTGGCATTCGACTCCGATGTGCCTCCATGTGAGAACCCGTGGGACGCCTCCATCGACGGCACGCCCGCCGGACGGGTTCACAACGCGGTGTGGTCGCCCCGACTGTCGAGGGCGATCGGCTTGGCTCTCGTGCCCGTGGATGTGGCGGTCCCCGGAAACCGTCTGGTCGTGGCCACGCCCAACGGCAGGCGTGAGGCCACGATCAGCGAGGCTCGGTTCGGGGATGTCCAGTAGGCAGGCACCGTTCCAGGTACGAGTCAGCCCCCGAGAAGAATGAGCAGACCGAGCACGGTGTAGGTGATCATCACACCGAGCATCGGATATTGGGATCTCACGGCCACATCCCGCGGGTAGCTCTCGATGGCCCTGTCATGGGCGGCGGCCACCCCGAGCACGTGACCGATGGCGATCGAAAGGGTCTGCACCCACGCGATCTGGCGGGGGCTGATCGCGGTGTAGCGCACCCGGTAACCCACGGTTCCGAAGAGATCCCATCCCTTGCCGAACGGATCGGAGAGCAGCCGCCAAAGGATCTGTCCGTCCAGAAACACGAAGCTGAAGTAGTGGGCCACCGAATAGGCAGCCGCGATTGGGATCAGCGACGGTCCGAAGCGATCCATTGTCTCGGAGCGTGTCCGGCCCGTGGTGCGGGCCATCGCCCACACGGCGAGGCTGAAGGCGCCGCCAACGGCCACGACTGCCACTGCGAACCCGGCCGTGCGGTAGAGGGTCAGTTCCCACCCGGAACGGTTGGTGACCATGTCGCGCCAGAGCGAATTGCGGGTGAAACCATCGAAACTCGTTGAACCGAGAACGACCAGCACGAATACGGTTGAGCCGGGCACGGCCGGCAGCGCCGACAAACCGGACAGCGGTGCCCGGAAACGGAATCGTCCGTCGGGGTCCCGTGTAATCGGCGAGATCGCGGCAAGCTTCGCGAAGAGAACCCCGAACCCCTCGGCGCGTCGCACCCATGCGCGGCCCCACAGTGAGGCGCCACCCAACATGGCGATCGTGTAACCGGTAAGCCATACCCCGAGAGACCTCGGTGACGACGATGAGTGGTAGGCGAGTTCCATCCAGAGAAAGCTCGTGATGGCCACCACTGCCGGCCACTCTGATTTCGGGGTTGACGGACACTCTGAGATGGAGCTGTGGGTGAGCCTGGCCTTGAGGCGAGCGGCAAGATCGGCGATGGTCCAGAACGGATTGAGTGAACGCCAGAAATCACCCAGCAGGACGGCGGCGAACTGCATGGCCACCCAGAACCAGATGTAGGTGATCTGGGGTGCGATGTTGAGCGCAGGGCTGGTGTTGCCCCACCACGAGCCGTAGAACACAACACCGAACGACGCCAGTCCGAATGCCTTGAGGATCGGTTCGGTGGCATCGCCGGCTCTCTGGAGCAAGGAGGGAACCGGAACGCCGTTGGCAGCGGCGGCTAGCCGCGGGGTATTCCAGAAGGTCCCCAGGGCAACGAACGAAACTGCCACCGCAAAACCTGCTGCCCACGCCAATTGCCAAACCGGCAGAGGCAGGTCGATTCGGCCACCTATTCCGTGGGCCGCCGCCGGCCCCGCCGCGAGCACAACCGTGCCCGCCGCGAGTCCGACGCCAGCCGCAATCCTGCGTATCACTTGACTTCGAGATTCAGGATCTGGATGCCCGGACCCTCGAGCTCGGCCTCGAACACCCCGGGGATATCGGCGGTGAAGGTCATTTTCGTGACCGCTCCCGGAGTGAGGTCGGCCATGACGTCATAGACATGGAGATGGACTTCTTCGGCCACGGTCGAGGTGATGTCGAGTTCGACCAGGTCACCGGTCGATACGGAAGCATCGACCACTCCGCCCACGACTCCGTTGTCGTCAACCGATATTTCTATGACCGAGTCGGGAGTGGGTACATCACCGGGTATCACGAAGTCGGCCGAGTAGCTGAGAGGCTCGCCGTTCACCGCGTAGATGCCATGCGCCGGGTTCGACAGGCGAACCCCGACTGTGTGTTGGCCGGGCGACAGCCCGTCGAGATGGACCTCGGGGGTGAACGCCATACCGGCATCGCGCCCGTCGATCGACAAGTGGAGGTGTCCGGTGCCCGGTGTGTCGCCGGCGCCATCGCCCTGTTGGAGGGTGAAGCCCTTGATGTCGACCATCAGATCAACGGATCCGTCGGCGTGGGGGGTTGAGGTGAGGCTCAGTTGGGGGATTTCCAGGTCGGCGGGCCAATCGGTGGTCTCATGGGTATGTCCAGCGGTCATGTCCATGTCGGCCATCGTGGATGAAGGGGCGACCGTGGACGGGCTGGCCATGTCGACTGTGGTCGAGGCCGTGGGGTTGTCGCTGCTGCATGCAGCGGCGAGAAGTGCAACGGCTGCGACAGCCGCGAGCACGCGCGGGGCGTGGGAATTCATGGGTTCTCCTTGTTGGTTCTGTGAGGCTCTAACCAGCGGCGGGCGCTGGCGGATGGGTTCACAGACCCTGGGGAGGACCTCGTCTGGAGACGGCCGAAATGTGGTGGGATGTGACGGGGATCGCCACGAGATGCACCGTGCTGGCCAAGCCAGCCCGGGCGATTACCGCCGACGATTCGGCCTCGATCCACTGAGCGGCTGCGGAGGCGGCCACGTGGAGGAACGAGGCGGCGGCGCGCACGAGCCGCAGTAACAACAAGCCAATGAACGAACCGGCGAGGGCGGCCGCCGCGGCCCGTGTTGCACTTACCGGATCTGCTGACGACACCGGGCCGGCGAGCAGCGCAGCGCTTGACACGCTCACAATCGGGATTACGAGCATGGCCAACACGGACAGCGTCGCTTTGCGCAGACTTGCTGTACCGGCCGAGTGCATGGGCTGGAAGAGTAGCGGACAACGCCGCTACTCGTCGACCGCCTCGTCGTTGGCGGACTTTTCACCCACAGTGAGCTCAGGCTCGATGATGGGCACCTCACCGGTGGTGTTCTCCCCCCGGAATTTCTCGAGATTCTGCTGCTCGAGGTACTGCTCGGTGAAATCGATCTGCGCGGTGAGACGGTCGAGTTCTCCGTCGCTGTTGCGGGGCCGACGACCGACCCGGTCAATGGCTTCACGGGTGCCGTAGACCACCACCACGTCCTCGGCGTGCAGGATCGCGGTGCCGTTGGGGGCCCCGACCCAGCGCTTGTCGGAGCGCTCGATGCCGAGAACCACCACGCCTTCCTCGGGCAGGTCGAGATCGCGCAGAGGGACATCGGCCAGCCACGCTCCCGGCTCAACGGTCACCTCTCCCACGATCCAGTCGTCGGTGAGCCTGAGCAAGCCCACGTAATCACGGGCGTCGATAGCGGTGAAACGGGTGAGTAGCGACTCCGAATGGAAGAGAGTAGTGGAGGGATTGTGAGTGATGGGGTGTGTTGTGTTTG
>CAZDYO010000215.1:0-5032 GCA_964509555.1 uncultured Acidimicrobiales bacterium | reverse complement strand
TTCTTCGGTCGGCTCATCGAGCGACACCAGGTTCTCGGGAATGTTGCGGTCGGACTCGTGGATTCGAGTCTGAACGAATCCGGGGCACAGCACCGACACCCGGAGGTTCGTGTCGGCGGTCTCGAGGGAGAGGGTCTCGCTCATCGCCACCACCCCGTATTTGGCGACCGTGTAGCTGCCAAGCCCCGGGGTTGGCATGAGACCGGCCATGGAGGCCGTGTTGACGATGTGGCAGGGTTCTCCGTGGGCGACCATTGCCTGGCCGAACACCTTGATGCCATGCAGCACCCCGAACAGGTCGACTCCGAGCACCCAGTTCCAGATATCGAGGTCGTCGGGCTCGAGAATCGGACCGCCACCACCCACGCCGGCGTTGTTGAACAACACGTGGACATTGCCGAAACGGTCTGCGGTGGCAGCCGCCAACCGCCGGACGGCCTCGACGTCAGAAACGTCGGTGTCGACACCGATGACCGGAACCCCGGCCGCTTCGAACTCCGCCACGACCTCGTCGAGCGCGGGCTGTTCGATGTCGGCGAGGACAAGGTTCATGCCCTCGCGGCCGAGCCGGCGGGCGACCGCCAGTCCTATTCCGCTGGCTCCACCGGTGATGACGGCTGTTCGTCCCGAGAATTCGTGCATCGGGTCATCCTTGCACGCGGCGCGCCCGAGGTCAGTTCCGTGTGACGCTTGGGGATATCCGGTAGACGCATCGCTGATCACCGGAGAGCAGATGATCGGTGCGTTCCACCGTGGCCCCGGCTCCGATGACCCTTTCGAACAGTTCGAGCTCGGCGCGGCAAAGGCCTTGGCATTCGGTGGCCGCCGCACAGATCGGGCAGTGGTGTTCGACGAGAAGCAGATCGTCGCCATCAGCGACGATCTCGGCCATGTACCCCTGCTGATCCCGATGCTCTGCGAGGACCCGCGCCCGTTGTTCCACTCCGGCATCATCCGGCATGGATTCGATGATCGCACGGTATTGCTGCTCGTCCCGCGCCGCGATCACTGCATCCACGCCTGCCTGACCGACAGTTGTGCGCATGGCCGAGATCAGGTCGACGGCAAGGTCACCGTGTCTGTCAGGGAACAGTCCGATGGCCGTTGGCGACAGTGCCCAACCGACCGGGGGACGTCCTCGTACCCCGGTGCTCAACAATTCCGACACCACCAGGCCGGCCGCTTCGAGTTCGGCGAGTTGGGGACGCACGGCCTGCGTGGTCACCCCGAGCGCATCGGCCAGGTCCGCTGTTGTCGATGGGCCGGATCGCTTGAGATGGTCGACCAGGCGACGTTGAGCGGATCCGATGGTGGAGGTGTCGTCCATGGCCGGAGTGTAGCCAATAGTCAAGATAGTTCTTGACCAATACGGATTGCTGCACTAGAACACATTTAGCAAATAAACTCCTTTCAGAAAGTCCGCAATGCATCTCGAGCACGCCAATCTCACCGTCAGCGATCCCCACAAGTCGGCAGAATCCCTCCAGCGAATTTTCGGCTGGCACGTGCGATGGGAGGGCGAGGCATTGCTCGGTGGGCACACGGTTCACGTGGGTACCGACGACACCTATCTGGCCCTCTACACCCTCGGCGAACCACAACCCGCCTCCCGCGACAACTACACCACGGTCGGGGCACTGAACCACATCGGGGTGGTTGTCGACGATCTCGACGCCACCGCGAAACTCGTCGAGGCCGAAGGCTTCGCCACCTTCAATCAGGCCGACTACGAACCCGGTCGTCGCTTCTACTTCAACGACCGGGATGGAATCGAGTTCGAGGTGGTGAGCTACCGCTGAATGGCCGGGAGCCGACTCCGCGTCGCCCCGATCAACCCTTCACGATCCCCGCGAGCTGCCTCATTTCCTCGGCGCTGCGCGCGGCCACGTTGATCATCGTGACCGGACTCTCCTCCCACGCCTGGAGCCGATCCCTGATTCTGTCCTCCGAACCGACCAACGAGATCTCGTCGGCGAACTCGGTGGGGACCGCAGCGATGGCCTCTTCGCGCCTGCCGTCCATGAAGAGATCCTGGATCTTGTGGGCCTCCTCCTCAAACCCCATCCGCGCCATGAGCTTGGTGTGGTAGTTCTGCCCCTTGGCGCCCATCCCGCCGATGTAAAAGCTGAGCGACGCCTTGGTGGGCCACAGCGCCTCCTCCACATCGTGGTGTACCCGCATGAACACGTTGACCGCGATCTCGAACCCGGGCTTGCGATCCTTCAACTGCTCTCCGTAGACCTCCGGGCGAAACGGCGTGTAATACAGCGGCAGCCAACCGTCGGCGATGTCGACTGTCTGAGCAACGTTCTTGGGCCCCTCAGCCCCGATCCAGATGGGGATCTCGCGCAATGGGTGGGTCATGATTTTCAGCGGCTTGCCGAGCCCCACCGATCCCTCGCCCGAATACGGCAGCTGGAAGTGTTGTCCCTGAAACTCGAGCGGGCCCTCACGACGAAATGCTCTCCTGAGAATCTCCACGTATTCGCGCGTACGGGCCAACGGCATCCGCGATGGCATGCCGTACCAGCCCTCGACCACTTGTGGGCCCGAGACCCCGAGCCCGAGAATCATGCGGCCCCCGGAAATGTGATCGAGGGTGACCGACTGCATCGCGGTTGCGGCCGGCGTGCGGGCCGACAACTGGACAACTCCGGTACCAAGCTTGATCCGCTCGGTGTTGGCAGCGATCAACACGAGTGGGGAGAAGGCGTCCGAACCCCAACTCTCAGCGGACCACACCGCGTCGAAACCGGCCTGCTCGGCGGCCACGCTCAGCTCCACGAGATGAGCCGGCATCTCCCGCCCCCAGTATCCCCAAGTGAGTCCCAGTTGCATGACAATCCTCCGGATGCGCGGTTCGATCGTCCACGCCGCGCCGACCGTACTCGGGCAGGGCACCTGAACTCCAAGAGAGACGCTCGCGCCCGACCTGCACAGGGGTTGAACCCGACCCGAAATGGGAGGGCGCACCTGAGCGGCCGACCCCGGTCGCTGATACCGTCAACAACCGTTCATTGCGAACGTATGACGAAATGCACCGATCCACCCGACAGTTCCTCTCGATCCGAACGGTCCTCGCCGCTTTTGTCGGCGTGGCGCTGCTGCTGTCGACAGCGGCCATCGCGGGCGCCGAGACACCCGACCAGCTGCGCGAAAAGCGTAAGCAGATCCAAGCCGAGGAGGCCGCCGCCGCGGCCAGCGCCGACATTGCCGCGGCCGACGCCGCCGACGTGCAGGCCGCGCTCGATGCCATGCAACAAGACGTCGATGCCCAGGAGGCTTCGGTGGAGGCCGCGCGACGCGGCCTCGAACAGGCCCGGGAGGCCAACTCGAAGGCCCAGGCCAGGATCGCCAGATTGCGGGCCCAGAGTCGCGCTGCTTCCATCCGCATGCAGGATCAGGCCGTGGAGGCATACGTCAACTTCCAGGGACCTTCAAGCGGTCTCGCGATGCTCGGCGAAGACCCATGGAAGCAGGCTCGCGAAACCGCCCTTGTTGAGTTCGCCACCGACTCCAATCTCGACGCTCTCGACGAACTCCGTGGCATCCAAGCCGAACTTGAGGTCCAGAACCAAGCGGCCGAAGATGCCCAATCCGAAGCCCAACAAAAGGCCGACGAACTCGAGTTTCATCTCGCCTCACTCGCCGACGCTCGGGATAGGCAGGCGGCGATCCTAGACAAGGCCAACGAACGTCTCGACGAAAAACTCGCCGAGCTCGCAGCACTCCGTGACGTCGACGCTCAACTGGCCAACGACATTCGCAACGAAGAGCAGCGGATCGCCGACGCGATCGCCGCCCGCAACTCCCCCGCGTCGGGCTCCTACGTGATCCCCGACGATCTGAAGGTCGACCTCACCACGGTCCGCGGGATCAGGGTGAACGTGATCATCGCCGACCAATTGGAGGGGTTGCTGGCTGCGATGGCGGCCGAGGGCTACACGCTGGGGGGCGGTGGGTACCGAAGCCCGCAGCGTCAGATCAGCCTGCGTCGTCAACACTGCGGCACATCCGACTACGCCATCTGGAGGATGCCGGCCTCCAGATGCCGGCCTCCGACCGCGCCACCCGGCAAGTCGGCCCACGAGAAGGGGCTGGCCATCGATTTCACCTACAACGGGCGAGCACTGCGCAGCCGACGCTCCGATGTCTACAAGACCCTGGCCAGGCTGGCTCCCAAGTTCGGTTTCAAGAACCTCCCCAGCGAGCCCTGGCACTGGTCCGTAAACGGCACCTAACCCCCCATTACCCGGTTTTGTGAACGTTTGGAGTCCCGTACGGGACTCCAAACGTTCACAAAACCGGGTAATGGGTCATCACTGGAGGGCGGGCATCACCTTGTCGACCACCAACTCGACCGAGGCCCACGCCTCTTCAACTGGCATTCCACCAACCAAGGGATGAATGGTCAGAACGCCGGTGCTTCGAGCCCGCTCCACGGCCTGCTCAGGTGTGAGGAACTGGTAGATGCCCTCGGCCCTCAGCGCCGCCGGATCAGTGGCATGGCTGTGTACGGCCGATGTCTGTCCCTCCGGCTGCCATGAGCGGTACAGCTCGGCCTCGAACATGAAATGTCGACCCAACTCGGCCCAGGCCCTGTCCGGATCTTCCACCACATGCACCATGGCCACGTTGTCCGGGGCGATGCAGAATCCATCCACGCCAAGCCGCTCACACTCCGACCGGTAGAGCTCCTCGACCTCGGGGATCTTCGACGGGAGCTGCAACGGCAACCCGAGACGGGCTGCCCGCCGCGCCGCGGCCGGCCCCGACCCCCCGATGAGAACGACAGGGTGTGGTCTGGTGAACGAACGGGGGGTCACCTGGACAGTCGAACCGAGATGGGAAAACGGTTCACCGGTCCATGCCGCCAACATCACTTCGAGGGAATTGTCGAGGATCCGTCCCCTGCGCTTCCAGTTCTTGCCGAGGGCTCGGTATTCATCCGTCCTGTAACCGAGCCCGGTGGTGATCGATATTCGGCCCCTGCTCAGCAGATCGAGGACGGCAAGGTCCTCCGCTATTCTCA
>CAZDYO010000214.1:0-5047 GCA_964509555.1 uncultured Acidimicrobiales bacterium | reverse complement strand
CGCTGCATGGGACATCCCCATCGAGGTGGTGGGCAAGAGGCTCGTGGAGGACCCGGAGGCTCGCGGAGCGAGGATCGCCAGATTCGCGCCTCACTCGTTTGCCCTGCTGATGCCGGATGCGATCGGACCTCGCTCACTTGAGATTGCCGAGCACTTGATTGTCGTCTGTCGCGAGCCGATCGCGACCGCCGGCGGTGTGGTGCACGTCGATGCTGTGGCCTGTGTTCGGGACATCAAGGCCGGGGAGAGGATCACTGGTGAGCAGCTCATCCGATCCTTGGACGCATCGCTACGCCTTGACCGACCCGGGGGATCCCCGGTCACGGTGGTCGACGACCGCCTGATTCGCAGGGCGAAGATGGTCAAGGATGTCCAGCGGGAGGTTCGAAACAGCTTGGACGGAGACCTGCTGGTCGCCCGGATCCAGCCGGTTGTTGACGTCAGGTCGGATCAGGTTGTCGGCCTTCGATCGGGAGTTGATTGGACGTCTGCCATCGCGACGGCTCCTGAGATGCTCGACACCATCTCACGGTCCTTGGGGCTGGCCAGGGCAATCGAGACGCAGTATCTACTCCGGACGATTTCCGCCGCCGAGAACGTCACCTTCGGGGGCCCGATGTCGCATGTGACAGCGTCGATTGATGCCGACAGGCTCGATGATCGCCGATTCTCGGACCAGATCGACCTGTTGCTGCGCGTGTGCGGACTCAATCCTGAGCACCTGCTACTCGAGTTCTCCTCGCGTAGTCTCCGGACGGTGCCACCTGAATCGGTGGGAAGGCTTCTTCAAACAGGCATAGACATAGGAGCTGCGCTTGACTTCGATGGGGCGTGGATCACAGTGCCGACCCCCGTGAGCGGGGCGATAGCCATGTGGTCGGTCACCTCCAGGGATCTGATCAGTGGGACCTTGATCATCCCCGAACGAGTCGAATTGCTCCGACGGGATTGTGGGGTCGAACCGGATGACCTGGTCGTTCGTGATGTGAATGATGCCGCTTCGGCCCTGGAGTTGGCCTCACACGGGTTCGTCCGCCAATCCGGGGCTGCACACGGTTCGGCGATGGGAGCAAGGGAGATGGGCATATGGCTCGAGCAACGGGCTCGCTGATCACTCGGACGCGTGGATCCGGGTGTAACGCTGATGCCAGGAGACTATGGAGGTGTTCATGACCGAGACCGGTGTGCCGGTTGTTGAACGCGAAGAGATAGTCAGGGCCGTCGGCTCGATAGAACCGATGCCGATCGCCACGGCACGTCTGCTGTCGATCGTTGCCGATGATGGTTTCTCGGTGTCGGAAATTGTTGACGTGGTTCGTCACGACACCGCCTTGGCCGGGGACGTTCTCTCACGTGCCAATTCCGCGGCCTACGCGGCCAAGACCCCGATCGGGGACATCGCCGGAGCCGTGGCTCGTCTCGGAGCCGGTGCTGTCGTCCAGATAGCGGTGGCACGTGCCGTCAAGGGCAGGCTCTCGTCGGTGCTGCCGGTCTACGGCATGGCCGCCGAGGAGCTATGGCGTCACAGCGTGATTGCATCGGTGGTGGCTGACAGGTTGCTCGCGGCAGCACCGGATGGGGTCCCGTCCGGGGTGGGAACAGCGGCGCTGATTCACGATGTTGGCAAGACGGTGATCGCCGCCGTCATTCCTAATTCGTTTCTCGCCGCGCTCGGCCCCGCGGCGTGCGGTGAGGGGATCGATTTGGTCGACGCAGAGGCCCGCGTACTCGGGATCGACCACGCTGAGGTGGGTGCATTGGTGTCCCGTTGCTGGGGAATGCCCGTATCAACCCAGGTTGCGTTGGCTCAGCATCACCGTGCTGTCGAAACCTTGCTTGCACTGCCTGCCGCTGTAGAACTGTCGAGCAGACTGGCTCACATCGTCGAGGAGATCATTGGGCCGGAGGCCGGAGAGGCGGTCGTCTCCGACTCCCATGGAGAGTTGCTGTCGGATCATCTCACCTCGGAACACGTCGGGCTCCTGGAACGGCTGGGACTAAGCGAGTCTTCGGCGCAGCGGTTGCTCATCGAGTCGACTATGGCTTCGCACCAACTGCTCGATCAATTCGGCTGACACTCCTGAAAGAGGTGGTATCGGCGTTGGTCTTCATCCTCAGAGGGCTTGGGCCATCAGGCCCTCATGTGTGCCCCAGGTCTGACGAGACTCTCATGTATCAAGATGATCGATCGGGGGTCAAACGTGTACTTCTTGGAGCGGGAACAGGTCCGGGCACTGAACCGCCCGGACTTCGGTTCAATGAACTCCAACAGGTCCGGGCACGGGATTGATTCGTCCCCTTCGGCTGGTCGGGCCGTAGCAGCGATCCGTCTCGTCGGAGCGGCGGAGATGGCTGCATCAGTGGGGGCGGTCCGCTTCCAGCAGTTCCATGCCATTGTTGAAGCGGCGGTGGCGGGGGAGATCAGATCGATCGATGACCGTGGATGGTTGGACACCTCAACGCTATTCGTGGTCTTTCGCACCAACTCCGTCGAGACCTCGATACCGGCCGCTTCAAGGGTCGTTGAGGCTGTCCGTGGAGTATGCGGACCGGCCGGCGCCTATCCGTCTGTCTCGGCTTACTGCGGCGTCTCTTTCGGCCCCATCGGATTTGACGAGGATGTTCTCGGGCAGGCGTGCGATCTGGCGACACAGGCAGGACAAATCCACTCTCTTCGGCCTCTGTGTTCCAGTATCCCGAGGCGTGGCTCTGTTCGTCGCCGCTGCGATCTTGAATCATGCCTCGGTGATGCTGTGTCGAACGGCGAGATATCAGTCGTTTACCAGTCGATACACGGTTCGGAGGACAAGGACCTGGTGGGTTTCGAAGCCTTGGCCAGATGGACCAGCCCGGTTTTCGGGATCGTTCCGCCCGATCAGTTCATCCCGATCGCAGAGAAGTCGGGTGCCATCCACGAGATCGGAGACTGGGTCCTGGCCGAGGCATGCAGGGATCTGGCCGCGTTCAGGACCGCCCATCAGGATGTGGAGGCCAAGATGTCGATCAATGCGTCCGTGAACCAGCTGACTTCGGCATCATTCCCCCGGTCTGTTCTTGATGCCGCCAGCAGTTCAGGCGTCCCGCCGGAGAATCTCGTGATTGAGGTGACCGAGTCGGTGTTCGCTGATCAGGAGGTCATCGGAGAGACACTTGGCGATCTTCATGATCTTGGTGCGAAGTTGAGTCTTGACGACGTGGGAACGGGATACGCCTCACTCTCACAACTTGCTGCTCTGCCGATTGACTGGATCAAGATCGACAGATCTCTGACCGCCCCGGGTCGTGGGTACAAGTGGGAACAGGTCTTGCGAGCAGTGGTTGCGCTCGGACGGTCTCTCGGCATGGAGGTGGTCGCGGAGGGCATGGAGACCTCCGAGCACATTGAGTTGGCCCGGAGCGTCGGGTGCTCGATGTTGCAAGGATTCCATCTCTCGCTGCCAGAATCGATCGACAAGATCTTGCTGGATGGCGGGACACGTTGGGCTGCACAGGTCTGATTCGGGTCACCTGGTCTCGGTGAGTGCCGGCGCTGCACGCCGAGCCTGAATGAGGCTGCTGTGACCTGACTTTGGTGACCCTACAGCGATGCGGTCGGTGTCCTATGACAACCGATGAGATGCAATTGGTAATTTGGCCATGGGGCGGCGGATTCTGCTTTCTGACTTGAGGCGACGGACATGTCGTAAGAGACAGCGTGAAACGCATTGCCCTGTTCAGACTGGTTGTATCCTCCGTCGTCACGACCGTTGTCGCGGCGAGCCTTGGTGCCGTCGCAGCGAGTGCCGCTGGGCCCCAAACCGCTCGGTCCGCCACCTATGACTTGATAGTGGGATGGAACACCAAGACGGGTGGCAGCCCCGACCTCGAAGCAGTACGTCTGGATGCAGCGGGCCTGCTGAACCTGAGTTCGACCCCCGGGGTGGACCTGATTGAACTGGATGGGGTCGCAGAGACATTCTGGCAGCCGACGGACCCGTACTATCCGGGACAATGGGAGCTGACTCAGACGGGAGTCGAGAAGGCGTGGGACAACGGCAGAGGGAGCGCCGACATCACGATTGCAATCCTTGATACGGGGGTCACGCCCGGACCGGAGTTCGGCGATCGACTTCTTCCGGGTATGTCGCTCACGGGGGGAGACCCTCATGTGGACCTGGCTGGCCATGGCACAGCGGTTGCTTCGGTCGCAGCCGGCGCCGCCAACAACGGGGTGGGTGGAGCGGGAGTTTGTCCGAACTGCTCCATCCTCCCCGTCCAGGTCGCTGAAGATGACGGCACCGTACAATGGTCTGCTGCCGCCATGGGAATCATGTGGGCTGCGGACAACGGTGCAGATGTGATCAACATGTCGTTCGGGGGGCATGCCCCGAGCCGGGCGCTCGATGTCGCCGTCGCCTACGCGATCAGCCGCGGCATCACGGTCGTTGCCGCGGCCGGTAACTACGGATCGGACGAAGCGGTCTACCCGGCCATGATCGATGGAGTGATCGCTGTCGGGGCACATGAGCCGTTCGGCAGCCGCTACACGTGGAGCAGCTTCGGAACATGGGTTGACGTTGCCGGCCCCGGATGCGCAACCGTTGTCATCGGCCATGGCACGGGCGTGGAGTGCGGGACCAGCGTTGCCGCTCCGTGGGTCAGCGGGTTGGCGGCACTTGAGTTGTCAAGGTTCCCGAGCCTTACCCCGGCGGAGGCATCTCTCGGACTGCTGGATGCGGCTTCACCCAACTCCTGGACGGCCAGCGGGCAGATCGATGCGGCCTTGGTTGTCGAGGATGATCCAGTCATTCTGACCAGTTCCGTGCCCGATCGAGTGGGTGTGGGCGATGTCCTCTACGAGGGGCTGGGAGCCATCGACGTGAGGTCCATTGGACTGGTTGTCGATGGGCGGACTGTCGACACCATCAGCAATGCCGCCGGGAGTCGATTCCGTCTTGTATTCCGTGCCCAGCGAGTGGATCTGGGCACACACGAGGTGAGGATCGATGTGGGCCTGGCCAACGGCTTGTTCATGCAGGGTCCCCCAGAGGCGCTGGTTGTCTCGGGT
>CAZDYO010000213.1:0-5070 GCA_964509555.1 uncultured Acidimicrobiales bacterium | reverse complement strand
TCTGGCGATCAGAACAACAGTGACAATCAGGCTCGAGCCGGCGACGCCTACCTAGTGCTGACACCCCTCGTCGGGGGCGGCACGATCAACGTCCAATGCAAGAACCAGAGCATCCAATTCCCACTCATGGCGAACCTGATACCTGATTGGTTCGACGCCGGTCACTACTCCGAGTCGCACGGTGGCCTCTATTTCCCGCTCGACAAGCATGATGGTGGCCAACTGGTTGCCGACTACACAACCGATGAGCCGATTGTGGACCCGACCGAGAGCTCAGCCGTGGTGGAACAACACACTGAGATCAAGGTGTTCCACACACCGGAGGGCCTCGGGCCCGAGCCGCCACCGCCGCCAGACCAGTTTCAACGATAAGGCAGGTGCCGATCAATCGGGAAGATCAACGAGCTGGCGCGACAGCCTCTCGATCTGGAGATCCTGATCCATTGATTGGGGGCCGGCAGCCGGGCGGGCGGTGCGCAGGTCACGTATGGCGTCGTCGGTGACAGCCCCGGCCGCCACCATCACCAATATGGCAATAACCCCGGCGCGCCCCCACCCGGCCCCGCAGTGGACCAACACATTGTCGCCATCGCGGAGACGATCGGTGATCGCCATGACCAGGGATGTGACCGCGTCGTCGTCGGCGACCAGATGGTCCTGGGTCGGCAGTCGCAGTGCCTCGTAGGGCTCGGGGTAGTTCAACCACTCCAGGTAGTCGGGATACCGCGTGAATATCTCGACGTCGGTGAGCAGGCAGACCAACGTTGATGCCTCGATGTGGTCGAGAATCGCTGCGGGCTCGGCGCCGGCAACGTCGAGACCACACAGGTACAAGCCACCGGCGACGTCGTTGACAGGCACACGGTGAACTCCACCCCATGCCGCCCAGCGTGACCCTCCCACTTCCATGGCGCACAGAGTAGCCATATCGACCACCATACGCAGACATCTTCGGCTGCCGGTTGGAGGTCA
Organism: uncultured Acidimicrobiales bacterium; assembly: GCA_964509555.1. Taxonomy (GTDB): domain Bacteria; phylum Actinomycetota; class Acidimicrobiia; order Acidimicrobiales; family Aldehydirespiratoraceae; genus SZUA-87. The sequence goes on along the minus strand of CAZDYO010000213.1, from coordinate 4,098 downwards.
ATGTGCGCGACGGTCCCGGCCGCGACAGTATTCGACCATGACCGGACGCCACCTATCCCTCGGACAATCCGCCGACCCCGACCTTGTCCGGGCACCTCGTCCGCTTGACGGGATCCGGGTGTTGGCCGCCGAGCAGATGGCCGCGTTGCCATTCGCGACGCAACTCCTCGCCCGTCTGGGTGCCGACGTGGTCAAGGTGGAGCATCCGACGCGTGGTGAAAGCGGTCGGGCGTCCACCCCCGGCATCACCGACCCCACGGGACGCCACATCGGGGCCACGTTCCTGCGCAACAATCTCAACAAGAGATCGGTGGGCATCGACCTGAAATCACCATCCGGTGTCGACCTGTTCCTGCGTCTCGCCCCGCGTTTCGACATTGTGTGCGAGAACTTCAAGGCCGGTACGGCAGACAGGATCGGAATCGGCTTCGAAGCGGTCAAGTCGGTGCATCCGACTGTCGTCTACCTGTCGGTGTCGGGATTCGGACAGGATCCGGCATCGCCCTACGTCCACCGTGCGGCCTACGCCGCCATCGTCGAGGCCATGTCGGGCATCTACGAATACAAACGTCGTCCGGGCCGCCCGCCGGTTGCCAATCCCGTGGGTGCTCTCGGCGACATCAGTTCCGCCCTGTTCGCGGTCGTCGGCGTGCTGGCGGCGCTGAGGCATCGGGACTCGACCGGCGAGGGGCAATTCATCGACATTGCCATGCTCGACGCGACGCTCGCCATGACCGACATCGTCACCAACTTCCAATCGATGGGCATTCCCGACGAGGCATCAAGCGGAGTGGGCATCGTCGAGACCTTCGCGGCCGGTGACGGCCATTTCGTGATGCAGGTGGTCCGGGAGCACCATTTCGAGGCGCTGGCCCAAGTCATTGGCCGACCGGAGTGGGCAACCGACGCCCGCCTGTCCACCAGAGCGGGATGGCAGGACAACTTCGAGACCGTGATCCGCCCGGGGGTCGAGAGCTGGGCATCATCGCTGACTGCAACCCAAGCGGTGGCCGCTCTCGCCTCCAGTGGCATCGCCGCGGGAGAATCCAACACCAGCGATCAAGTGGTCAACGATCCCCATGTGTCGGTGCGCAACATGCTCGTGGAGATCCCTCGGCCCAACAACGATGGGCCCCCTGTGCTCGTCCCGGGAAACCCGATCAAGATGTCCCGCATGGCCGACGGTCCCGACAAGATGGTGCCATGGCTCGGGCAACACACCGACTCGGTCATGTCGGAGGAACTCGACCTCACCGACGATGAGATCAACGAACTCCGAGAGTCGGGGGTGATCGCCTGACCCGACCGGCCCGAGCATTGGGGTCGGCCCGCGCCCTTTGCCTACTATCTGGACATCCAACAAATCCGCGATGCCGGCACGTCCGGCGGGAGCCGTCATGGATTTCGAATTCACAGCGGAGCAGAAGGCGTTCGCCGAGGAGGTGAACGCCTTTCTGGATGCACGCGACGACCCCGAAGTGTTCGACCTCACGCGTGAGAACATGGCCCAGATCGTCGACACTCCCAAACGGCGGGCGTTCATGAAGGAGCTCGGCCACAAGGGCTGGCTGGGCATGACCTGGCCCGAACGATACGGGGGATCCGACGGCGAGGGCATCTACGAATACATCCTCAACGAGGCCCTGGCCGGGCGCGGTGGCCCCCAGATAGGCAAGGGCGTCGGCATCATCGGCAAGACCCTCATCGCCCACGCATCCGAGGAGCTCAAGGCCGAGTTCCTGCCGAAGATTCTCGAAAACGACGTCGAGTTCGCAGTGGGTTACTCAGAGCCCGATGCCGGATCGGACGCCGCGTCCATGAGGCTGAAGGCCACTCGGATCACCAGTGATGCCGGAGAGGACGGTTGGATCCTCAACGGCCAGAAGACCTGGACCACCTCGGCTCATTTCGCCGAGTGGTACTGGGTGGGGGCCCGCACCGACCCCACCAACAAGCACATGGGCATCACCCTCATGCTCGTTCCTCTGGATCAAGAGGGCATCACCATCAACGGCATATGGACCATGGGCGACGAACGTACCAACGAGGTTTGGTTCGACGACGTGTTCGTGCCCGACAGTCATGTGGTCGGCGAGGTGAACCACGGGTTCCGCTACATCAGCCAGGCGCTCGACCTCGAACGGTTCACCATGTTCACGTTCGCTCCGATCAAGCAACGTCTCGACCTGCTCACCGACTATGTCAAGACCGCAACCCGCGATGGCGAGCCGCTCCGAGACGACCCGGTCATCCGTCAGAGGATGGCCCAGCTCCACACCGACGCCGAAGTGGCCAAGGTGATGGGCCTCAAGTTCGTGGCCGAGGCAATGAAGGTCGAGGCGGCGGTGAAAGCCGGCAAGGAGGGGTTTCAGCCGCCCACGGTGGTGTCGTCGGAATACAAGTTGTTCGCCACGGAACTGTCGAAGCGACTCGCCGACGCCGCCATGGACATAGCCGGCCCGGGCAGCCAACTTCGCGTGGGCACCGAGGACGCCCCGATGAAGGGTCGCTCCGAGTCGACCTACCGCTACACGGTGATCGACACCATCGGCGGAGGTGCCTCCGAGATACAGAAGAACATCATCGCCCGCCGCGGCCTCGGGCTGCCCAAGAATTTCTGAATCGTGCCGACCGACCCCACCCCGCCTCCCCTCGAGGGCATACGAGTCCTTGATCTGGCGTCGGTCGGACCCGGAGCCCGAGCGTCTCGAATCCTGTCCGACTACGGCGCCGATGTCGTCAAGATCGGGCCGGTGCCCCGGTCGGGCGCAGTTCAGATCCGACCGCCGTTCCACGCCTACAGTGGCAACCGGCTCATGCGCCGGGCCGAGTTCGACCTCAAGTCCCCGGAGGGGCGCTCGGCTTTCATGGATCTCGCGGCCAGGTCCGATGTGATCATCGAGAGCTTCCGACCGGGAGTGGCCGACCGGCTCGGTATCGGCTACCACGAGGTCGACTCGATGAACGCAGGCATCATCTACTGTTCCACAAGCGGTTTCGGTCAGACCGGACCACGCTCCACTTGGGCCGGCCACGACCTCAACTACCTGGCCTTGTCCGGATATCTCCATTGTTCCGGGCGTGACGGCGACGGAGTGCCGGCGCTGCCGGGGGCCACCGTGGCCGACATCGCGGCCGGCGGCATGCACGCGGCCATGGCCATCATGTCCGCACTGGTAGGCCGGACCCGCGGTGGCGGTGGCGGGCGGTACCTCGACGTATCGATCACCGACGGCGCGTTCGCTATGATGTCGCTTTTTGTCGATGAACACCTGGTCAGCGGGATGGAGCCGGGGCCGGGCCACTACATCCTCACCGGTCGGTACGCCTGCTACGGCGTCTACGCCTGCTCCGATGGCCAACATGTCTCGGTCGCCGCGATCGAACCCCGCTTCTGGCGCAACCTCTGCGAGGCACTGGGGCTGGAACGATTCATCGACTCCCAGCTCGACGACTCGATGCAAGATGAGATCCGAGGAGAATTCAGGCGCGTGTTCGCCCGCCGTGACCGCGATACCTGGGCCGAGTTGCTCGGTCCCGCGGATTGCTGCGTGGCCCCCGTTCTCTCCATAAGCGAAGCCGTCGCCGATCCCCACTTCGTGGAGCACGCTGTGGTGGTCGACGCCACTCACCCCGCCCAGGGTTCGTTTCGCCAGACCGCCCCGGTTTGGGCAGGCACATCTCCCGTCCCGGCGAACGGCTACCAACTCTCGGATTATTCAGGCACCGACACGCGGGAACTGCTCACCGAGGTGGGCTACTCCGAGTCGACCATCGACAACCTGATCAGGAACGGAGCCGTGGCATGACACCAGCACCGATCGACCTTCCCGACGACCTGATAGCAATGATCGGCGTGCCCCAGTACCCGGTCACCGCCGATTTCCCGGTGGAACGCGGCTACGCGTGGAACACTCTCGCTGCCACCGAGAACGCCAACCCGATCTACTGGGACGACACCGTGGCCGATGCCCTCACCGGCGGCCCGACCATGCCCCTGGCCACACTGTCTCTCTGGATGCGCCCCCACCGTTGGCAGCCGGGCGCCGATGCAGAGCAGGTCGCGCTGCAGGTCCACTTCGATCTCAAGGCCCGTCT
>CAZDYO010000212.1:0-5075 GCA_964509555.1 uncultured Acidimicrobiales bacterium | reverse complement strand
AAGTGTTCGAGGTTGGAAACGTGTCGGTCACCACGCGGCTCATCGAAGGCGACTTCCCCAACTACCGGGGACTCATACCCACGAACCACCCGAACCGTCTCACGATCGATCGTGGTGCGTTGCTTGATGCGGTCAAGCGGGTCAGGCTGATGGCCCAGGAATCGACCCCGATCCGCCTCTCCATGTCGGCCGATGGTCTCGAATTGGTGGCCGTCACCCAGGATGTCGGCCAGGCCCACGAATCAATGCAGGCCGGGTACCAGGGCGAGGACCTCACGGTGGCGTTCAACCCGGAATACCTCATCGACGGCATCGAGGTCGCGCCGGGAGACGAAGTGACCCTGGAAACCGTCGACGAACTCAAGCCTGCGCTTCTGCGATCAGTGGAAGACGAGGATTTCCTGTACCTGCTGATGCCGGTACGGGTCAGCTGACGGGCCACACACATTGCTCGTCCGGCAACTCCATCTGACGGACTTTCGCAACCATCGATCGACACGAATCGAGTTGTCCGATGGTCTCACTGTGATCATCGGTGAGAACGGTCAGGGAAAATCGAATCTGATCGAGGCCATCGGTTGGTTGGCCGGCATCGGCAGCTTCAGGGGTGCCCCCGACGAAGCGTTGATTGCGGTGGGAGCGGATTCGGCGGTGATTCGAGCCGTGATCGAGTCCGACGACGGGCGAGAGCAGTTGGTTGAGGCCGAATTGCCGAGGATCGGGCGCAATCGGATCCAGGTGAACCGACAGAGACTTCAGCGAAGCCGTGATCTGCTCGGTGTCATTCGGGTGACCGTCTTCTCGCCCGATGATCTTGCACTGGTCAAGGGCGGGCCCGCCCTGAGGCGGCGGTGGATCGATGAAGCCCTGGTGGGTCGTCACCCACGACTCGACTCACTCAGATCCGATCTCGAACGGGTCCTGAAACAGAGGAACGCTCTGCTTCGTTCAGCCGGCGGCCGACTCGATGCTGACGCCCAGTTCACACTTGACGTGTGGGATGCGAAGCTGGCGGAGACCGGCGAGGCGCTCAGGAGCGCGAGACTTGAGCTTCTTGATGCCCTCCGACCTCATCTGGGCGCCTCCTACGACAGCGTGGCGAGCGCTGAGGCCAAGGTGGGTGCCGAATACGTCTCGAGCTGGAACGGACCCTTGGCGGATGCGCTGACCGAATCTCGCCCTCTCGACGTGAGGAGGGGAGTGTCCACGGTGGGCCCGCATCGTGATGAACTCGAACTCACGATCGGGGGAACCCCGGCGCGAACCCACGCATCCCAAGGGGAGCAGCGGTCCCTGGCGCTGGCCATGAGGTTGGCGGTCGATGCGGTTGTGCGAGAGGCCGGCTGGAAGCCCGTATTGCTTCTTGACGACGTTTTCTCGGAGTTGGACCCCGGGAGGGCCGCGGCCCTTCTGAAGGCGCTCCCGAGCGCTCAGAGCCTCCTCACGGCAGCGTCGGGACTTCCGCCCGGCGCCACGCCGGACCGCGTGTTGCGCGTGATTGGTGGCACAATCACCGAAGAGCCATGAGCTTTCGACCAGCCAAGACCCAACCGAAGACCATCTCGGCCGCCCTCGATCACCTGCTGGGCACCATGCGCGCGCCGTCGACCGATGTGTTGTCGGCGGTGTTCGGCCGCTGGCCCGAAATTGTGGGGATCGACCTCGCCTCCCATTCCAGACCGACCGCCATCGACGGCGAAATCGTGCTCATCGTCGCCGACGATCCGGCCTGGGCGGCCGAACTGAAATGGCTGCGTGGAGAGGTCGTCGCGAGGGTGGCTGAGATAACCGAAACCACACGCATCACGGACATTCGCGTGAGGGTCGATTCCAGCGGATAACCGCCTCTCAGCTGCTAGAATCCGGGCACCGTGAAAGGGCCCGTCGAACATCGCTCGAGCAGCGACACGACCCATCCGGCGGAGCGATCCTTCGCCCTGCGCGGCCGCTCGCCCAAGGCCGTGAAATGACCGTTGCAGATGGGCCGAAACCACCCGAAAAGCCGCGTCCCGACGAATTCGGGCCGGAGTTTTCTGAAGAGGAAGCATCAGCTTTGACCACCGAAAGTGACTCTTCATACGGAGCCGAGGACATCACCGTTCTCGAGGGTCTCGAGGCCGTACGCCGACGCCCGGGAATGTACATCGGTTCCACCGGCATCACCGGGCTTCATCATCTTGTCTGGGAGGTTGTCGACAACTCGATCGACGAGGCCATGGCCGGCCATTGCACGCGGATCGACATAACAATCCTGGCCGATGGTGGTTGTGAGGTTGTCGACAACGGCCGCGGGATTCCGGTCAACACCCATCCCAAGTACACCGACATGAGTGCCGCCGAGGTGGTGCTCACGGTTCTCCACGCGGGGGGCAAGTTCGGTGGCCAGGGATACAAGGTGTCCGGCGGCCTCCACGGCGTTGGTGTGTCTGTCGTCAACGCCCTGTCGAGACGGGTCGAGGTCGAAATTGACCGTCACGGAAAGCGCTGGGCGATGACATTCGTCGACGGCGGGGAATTGGCGTCCAAGCTCGTGCCGATCGGCGATGCCCCAATGGTCGATGGTGAGCCCCGCACCGGTACCACGGTCAGATTCTGGGCTGATCCCACGATCTTCGATGAAACCGACCTGCGGTTCAAGACCCTGGTCGAGCGATTCCAGATGATGGCTTTCCTCAATCGAGGCCTGGAGATCCGGGTTCGCGACCTTCGCCCCGGTGCCATCGCCCCACCTCCTCCGCTGGAGAGTTCGGCCGAGGAAGAAGCGGCACAAGAAGCGGCGGAGGACCTCCCCCACACCGGTGCCGGAGAGGGTTCCGAACCTTCCGACCGGATAGAAGACATGACCCTCGCCGACGAGGATGGCAACCAGGTAGATGGTTGGACCGTCTTTCGATACGACGGTGGCATCATCGACTTCGTCCGCCATGTCAACGCGGCCAAAGAGGCCCTGTTCAGCGATGTCGGCTACTTCTCCGGAGCCGAGGACATCGACGGCAATGCCCACGAGGTCGAAATCGCCTTCCAATGGAACACCGGTTTCAACTCCGATGGCCTCCACAGTTTCGCCAATGGCATCGCCACCCTCGAGGGTGGCATGCACGAGCAGGGATTTCGAACCGCGCTCACCCGAACCGTCAACGCCTACTGCCGCGACAAGGGTCTTCTCAAGGAAAAGGAGCCCAACCTCCAGGGTGAGGACATTCGCGAGGGTCTCACCGCCATACTCCATGCCCGCATCGGTGATCCCCAGTTCGAGGGCCAGACCAAGTCCAAGCTCGGCAACGTGTCAATGCGTTCTCTCGTCGAGAAGGTCACCAACGAAAAGCTGGCCGAATGGCTCGAAGAGCACCCCAACGAGGCCAAACGCATAGTCGGCAAGGCCCTGAGCGCATCGAGGGCCCGTATGGCCGCCGCGGATGCCCGAAAGGCGATTCGATCCAAGTCCCTGCTCGATGGTGCCGGAATGCCCGACAAACTGAAGGACTGCTCGGCCAAGGAAGCCTCGCGGCGGGAACTGTTCATAGTCGAGGGCGACTCCGCCGGTGGTTCCGCGGTCAGGGCCAGAGATCCCGAGACCCAGGCGATCCTTCCCATCCGCGGGAAGATCCTCAATGTCGAGCGGGCTCGCATCGACAAGATGCTCAAGAACAACGAGGTCCAGGCCCTGATCACGGCCATCGGTGCCGGGTTCGGAGATGAGTTCGATCTCGCGGCGGCTCGCTACCACAAGGTGATCCTGCTGGCCGACGCGGATGTCGACGGCAGCCACATCCGGACCCTTCTGCTCACCTTCTTCTACCGGCAGATGAGGCCCATGGTCGAGGCCGGATACGTCTACATAGCCCAACCCCCCCTGTATTCGACCAAGGCGTCCGCCAACAACACCGTCTATCTGAAGGACGACGCCGCCAAGGACGAGTTCCTCGCCGACCGACCCAACTACTCCAAGGATTTCCAGCGCCTGAAGGGTCTGGGGGAGATGGACTGGGATGAACTCCAGTCGACCACCATGGACTCTGCCAGTCGCAGTCTCCTCAAGGTCGAGGTCGAGCAGGCGGCGCTCGCCGATGAGGTCACCTCCATCTTGATGGGCGACGACGTGTCGTTGCGGCGCAACTTCATCGTCACCAACGCCCGCGAAGTCCGAAACCTCGATTTCTGAACGGCCGGCAGGAAACATGAGCGATCAACCACCAACAAACGTCGATCCCGGATCCGATGACCCCGAAGAGGTCCACGACCTGATCGAGATCCAGGAGGAAATGGAGCGGTCCTTCCTCGACTACGCGATGTCGGTCATCATCAGTCGCGCGTTGCCCGACGCACGCGACGGTCTCAAGCCGGTCCACCGGCGCATTCTGTGGTCGATGTTCGACCAGGGTTTCAGACCCGATCGCAACTACGTGAAGTGTGCCCGGGTGGTCGGCGACGTGATGGCCCGATTCCATCCCCACGGCGACTCCGCGATCTACGACGCCTTGGCTCGCATGGCTCAGCCGTTCTCGCTGCGTCATCCCCTCATCGACTTCCACGGCAACTACGGCTCCCCCGAGGACCGCCCGGCCGCGGCCCGATACACCGAGTCGCGGCTCGACCAGTTGGCCATGCGGATGCTGGCCGACATCGATGAGGACACCGTCGATTTCATCGACAACTATTCTGGCGACTTCACCGAGCCGGCGGTGTTGCCGGCGAGGATCCCGAACCTGTTGGTCAACGGTTCTCAGGGAATCGCCGTGGGGATGGCCACCAACATCCCGCCCCACAACCTGGGCGAGGTCATCGACGCGGTCAAACATCTGTTGGCCAATCCCGATGCCTCCACGAATGACCTGATGGAGTTCGTGAGGGGACCGGATTTTCCGACCGGTGGAAAGATCCTTGGTCGGGCCGGGATCGAGTCGGCGTACCGCACCGGCCGCGGATCGGTGAAAATGCGGGCCGACATCATCACCGAAGAGGTCCGCAATCGCACCAGTCTGGTGGTCACCGCGCTGCCGTATCAGGTATCCGCAGGAGCGGTCGCTCGCAAGATCGTCGACTTGGTGAAATCGGGCGTGCTCGACGGAATCTCC
>CAZDYO010000211.1:0-5078 GCA_964509555.1 uncultured Acidimicrobiales bacterium | reverse complement strand
CCTTTTCGGTGGACGCGTAACCAATCAGCCCCTCACCAAACGGTGGATTGAGGCTCAGTCCTCGCCGATGTCCTCGTTCCACAGCTCGGGTTCGGCGGCGATGAACTCGTTCATGAGATCGACGCAGCGCGGGTCGTCGACCACCACCACCTCCACTCCCCTTTGTTGGAGGAGTTCCTCGCCGCCCATGAAAGTGTGGTTCTCTCCCACGACCACCCGGGGAATCCCGTAGAGAAGCACGGCACCGGTGCACATGTCGCAGGGAGACAGGGTGGTGTAGAGAGTGGCCCGACGGTAGGCGGAGGCCGGGAGACGACCGGCGTTCTCGAGGCAATCCATCTCGGCGTGGAGGACCACGCTGCCCTTCTGGACCCGACGATTGTGCCCCCGTCCCACGATCTCACCATCCATGAGCAACGCCGACCCGATGGGCACACCGCCCTCGGCACGGCCGGCCCTGGCCTCGTCGATGGCCGCCTGCATTCCCCGCTCGTCGGAGCTGTGGTCCATGGCCCGATCGTAGACCGGAGGGCCGGGCGACGCTGGTCTTCTGGCGTGGAGATAAGGGCCTGCCTTATGATCCGCGTCGCGACCGATCGCACGCAGCGTCCGAATTGGAGCCAGCCAAGTGAAAGTCCGAAGATCAGCCAAACACTCGATCGGCATGGCGGCCATCGCTGCCGGTTTCGCCCTGCTCTCCGCGGCCTGCGGGTCGAGCGACAACACAGGCACCACCGCGCCGACCTCCACCGCGCCGACCAGCTCGGTGCCGGCCACCACCACGGCGGCGCCCGTCGGCGGAGACACCACCGCCGCTCCGGCCACCACCACTGCGAGCGACGAGCCCCGTACCGCCAGCTACCGGGGTGTCACCCCGGACACGATCAAGATCGCCGTGTCCTACCTCGATTTCGACAAACTTCAGGAACTCAACCTGTCGCCCAACGGCTGGGGCGACCAGAAGCTGGTGTACCAGACCCTCATCGCCGACATCAATGCCAACGGGGGTATCAACGGTCGACAAATCGAAGTGGTCACCTACGAGCCCTACAGCCCGATCGATGCGGTCGAGGCCGACGAGGTGTGCGTGCGGATGACCCAGGACAACGAGATCTTCCTCGTCCTGGGCGGTTTCCTCGGGCCGACCGACAAGGTCAACCCCTGCATCGTCCAGTTCAACGAAACCGCTCTCGTCGGTGGGGCCCTCAAACCCGATGCCGTGGCCGACGCGAAAGCACCCTGGTACGACTTCCGTCCGGCCGAGGAAGATCAGGCCAAGGCCATGATCGACCTGCTGGATCAGACCGGCCGCGACGATGGTGCTGAAGTGTTCATCATCACCCTCACGGGCTCGGAGGCACTCGCCGACGACGTACTCAAGCCCCGTATGGACGAGGTCGGGATCTCCGTGGTCGGCGAGGCCGTCCTGAGCGTCCCCGATGGCGACGAGCAGGGGCAAAACGATGCCATGCAGCCGATCATCGCCAGGCTCGAGGCCAGCGGCGCCAACACCATCCTCCTGCCAGGCGGAGTTTCGGCCGTGCTTCGCAACCTCATTTCGGCCGACCTCATCAACGACTACGACATCTGGGCGTTCGCCAACGATCACCTCGCCAACATGGGCGAGTCAGTCGATCGAAGCAAGGTTCCGGAGGTCATCACCATCAATCGGTTGTCTTCCGAGGAAGTGTTCAACGATCCCAAGATGGTCGAGTGCCGTAAGGTGTTCACCGACGCCAATCCCGACGTGGAGGTCAAGGCTCCCTCCGACGTTCTCGAGGGGGAGGACGCCTGGTACCAGTCGATCGGCTCCTATTGCGCCCGAGTCGGCCTGATGAAGGTGCTGCTCGAAGCCGCCGGCCCCAACCCCACCTACGACACCCTGCGCGCCGGAGCCGACTCTCTGGGCCAGTTCTCGTTGCCGGGTGTTCCCAACGCTTCTCTTTCCCCCGGCAAGTTCGGTGCCGACGACTCGTTCCGGCTGTCGGTCTGGGACGCCACCGCGGGCGAGAAGGGCGACATCGTTCCCCTCACCGACATTCTCGACGCCACGCCCTGACATTCCCCCGCCACAACATCCCACACCGGTGGGATTGGTCTACTGACAGGTCAAGTGATCCCGCAAAGGTGTCGAAGATCCCTGTGTGGGTGTCCTCTCGTCGCGGTTGCGTGCCGCAGTCCTGACCACAATCCTGTTGGCCCCGGTGCTCGCGGTGTCGAGCGTCGCGCCCGCGGCCGCCGAAACACAGTTCGCAGCCAGCGCCGCCGGCCCGTGGATCGACACCACCGATCGCGCCGCCGTGCTGGCCGCCTACCGAGCCGAGTTCGAACGGGTCGAGCCCGATCCGGGTTTCACCGGCAGTGTCTCCGGCTGCGTCGCCGGCACCACCAGCCAGGCCTTTCGCCAGAGCATCGTGCAGCGGATCAACTGGTACCGACGCATGGCCGGCCTCGACGTGGTCACCGAACGTGCCGACTACAACAGCGCCGCTCAACAGACCGCGCTGATGATGGCCGCCCAGGGCTCGCTGTCGCACTCACCGGGGACATCCTGGGCCTGCCACACCTCCACCGGCGCCGCAACCGCATCAAAGAGCAACCTCGCCCTGGGTACCTACGGGATCGGAGCCATCGATGCCTACATCCGGGATTCGGGTCTCAACAATCTCGAGATGGGGCACAGACGGACGGTTCTGTACCCCGAACTGCTCCAGATAGGCACCGGTGACGTGCCGGCCGGAAACGGCACGTGGGGATCGAATGCGCTTCAGGTGTTCGACGCCAACGTCTGGGGGACCAGACCGCCGGTTCGCCAGCCCGAGGGCTTCGTGGCTTGGCCGCCGTCGGGCTACGTTCCGCCACAGGCCGTCTGGGGTCGCTGGACGTTCTCTCTCGGCGGTGCCGATTTCACAAATGCCACCGTGAGCGTGGCCAACGGTGCCGGCCCGGTGCCGATCACCGTGCTCGCCAGAAGGCAGTCGTCGTCCCCGCTGGGCCGCATCGCGCCCGAACCGACCATCGTGTGGTCGATCGGTGCCGACAACGGCTCGGCGTTGTTGCCCACCCCGACCAGCGGGGACGAGTGCTACGACGTGACCGTATCCGGGGTGACGGTGGCCGGTGCCGCCCAGCCGACGTTCTCCTACTCCACATGCGTGATCGATCCGAGCTTCACGGCCAGTTCGACATCTCCCGTGGGGTCCGGGCCCGCGGTGCCCGACACTTCGGTCTGTGTCAACACGGCGTTCTCGGGCTGGACCAAGCCCTGCTGGACCCAGTCGGCGGGCACCAGCGGTTTTGTCGACGTGGTGCGGGCCTGGCAGATCGGACCGGTCAACTGGCTCGTGGCCAACGCCATCACCACCGGTGTGGCCCCGGACAGGTTCGATCCCGAAGCCCGGCTGACCCGCGCCCAGGCGGCCACGTTGCTCTGGCGGCTGGCCGGCTCGCCCAGGCCACCGAACCGGACTGCCGGATTCGACGACGTGCCGGTGGGCTCGTGGTATCACGACGCGGTCCTGTGGATGGCCGCGAACGGGATCACCACTGGTACCGGACCGGGAAGATTCAGCCCGGATGCGTTCGCTTCGCGTGCCGAGCTCGTGACGTTCCTCTGGCGAATGATCGACTCGCCACCAACGCAGGGGGCCGACGTGTTCTCCGACATCAGCGCCGGATGGCAGCGGGCCGCGGTGAGATGGGCCTCCGTGAATGGGATAACCACCGGCACCTCAAGCACCACTTTCGCCCCCGATGATCTCGTGACCCGGGGGCAGGCGGCGGCCTTCCTGGCAAGGTTCGCGGCGTCTCTCTCGGCCTGATCCGGAAAGTTCCGTGAACCATCCGGCGGGGATGTCTCGATAGGGGAACCACAGGAGGTTCCCATGTCCTTGCCCCCGCCCCCGAACCGGGCCCCCAGCCAACCGGTATCAACCCTTGCTCCCCCGCCGCCACCGCCGGGGCGAGCCATGCCTGCGCCACCCCACCCGGACCGGCGACGCCGCGGGTGGAGGGCCCTTCGCTGGCCCACCTGATCGCGCTGGCCGTGGTGATACCGGTCGGCACGGTTCTCGGGTACGGCGGCGGGGCCGCGATCATCGCTCTGTTCGTGGTCATCGTGCCGTTCGAGAAGATGTTCAAACGCCACGACCAGAAGATCAGGCGCGAGGGTCTGCGCACGGATCTCACCTACGCGTTGGTGGGCACCCCGCTCACCGCGGCCGGCACTTTCGTTGCCATCGTGATGGCCCTGACCCTGTTCCCTCTTTACCTCCCAGCCCTGCTGTTGCGGCCCCTGGTTACCCTCCAGCCCGGGTGGCTGCTCATCATCGAGGGGTTCCTGCTGACCGACATCTCCATCTACTGGGCGCACCGGCTCCACCACGAAATCGGGTTCCTGTGGCGGTTCCATTCGATCCACCACTCGAGCAAGAAAATGGATTGGATATCGGGGATCCGTCAACACCCCTTCGATGGTTTCATCATCATCGGCCCGGCGGTGTTCCTGCTGGTCGCCGGTTTCCCCCTGGGGGCTGTGGGGGTGTTCGCCGTCGTGCAGACCATCCTCGGCCTGATGGCCCACGCCAACGTGCGATGGAGGCTTCGTCCGCTTCACAAGATCGTGATGACCCCCGAGTTTCACCACTGGCATCACGCCAACTACCCGGAGTCGATCCACACCAACTACTCGGTGTTCCTGCCCGTCTGGGACATCATCTGGGGCACCTACCGCATGCCCGCCGATCAGCGGCCGGAGCGCTACGGGGTCGACGAACCCATGCCCGACACGGTCAGCGCCCAGATGATCCATCCCTTCACCCGCGAGGTCCGGGAGCGGTATCCGTTCCCACCGGCATGGCGTCGAATTATCACCCGACTGGTGAGGCCGCTTCGGCGACTGGTGCCCTTCCACCGACGAGCCACCCCGATTTCCTAACATGACCCTCGTGTCAGACGCCCCGGCCACGGCCGGCACCGACGACGTCGACCTGATTCGGCTCATCGGGGCCGGCGATCGAAACGCCCTCTCCGAGCTGTATCACCGCCACGCCGGCTGGCTCACCATCCGCCTGACCAGG
>CAZDYO010000210.1:0-5086 GCA_964509555.1 uncultured Acidimicrobiales bacterium | reverse complement strand
TCGGTGAGATTCCTGCGTCTTCCGATCGACGTGTCCGATGTCGATGACTTGGGCGAGATGATCCGAAACGTGGCCGATGGCGCGTCGGAAGCCGCCGCGGCCGGCGGCAGTCGGCCGGTGCTGATGGCCGTCGAACTCGTGGGGCGAACCCCGCTTCGGTCTCGCATCAGAGCGCTCTCATCCGGAACTCTCCTGGATCAGTGCCGCGAAGAACTTGGTGAGAGTCTGGGGCTCAGCGATGTGCTGGGCATCCGTGATTCCACCCTGCCCGACGCCGACCTCGCCGAGTTGTCCAAGGGCACCGGCCTGCTGCCGGAGGTCATGCGTTTCATCGAGCGCATCGAATCGGGCGATGATCCGGATCTTGAGGACCAAATGGGCAGACTGCTCACCGACTCGCTCGACTCGGTGATCGTCGAAGCCCTCGGCCCCGACACAACGGACGGATCGGCCCTGTCGATCGCCGGTCTACTTGAGGCATCCCGTCAGATTCTCGTCGATGAACTACTCGAAGCGATGGTCGACTGATGCCCGACAAACTGCTGGTCGGATCGGTTCAAGCCAAGAAATTCGGTGGGTTGGGTGACCGAAGGCTGGAGATTCCCGACGCGCCCATGGTGGTGATCCACGGCCCCAACGAGACCGGCAAGTCCACCCTCACCGAACTGATCACCTGGCTGCTCGTGGGCCCCAGCTCCGACACCAAACTCATCGGACTGCTCGGCGATCCCGGCGAGACACTCAGCGGAGTGCTCGCGGGACGCCTCCGAAACCGACTGTTCACCGTGAGCGGCGACTTCAGGATCACACCCAAGTCCAACGAGATAGCGAAGAACAGCACGGTCACCCACGAACTCGACGGGGGTCTCATCACCCCCGACGAGTGGCAGAGACAACTCAAGGACATCGACCGTGCCGCGATGATCGGCGTCTACCGGCTCTGGGGCCAGCAGCTCCACGATGGTGGCGATTCCGAAGCCGAGATGCGGCGGGCGGGTCTGGGCGCCATATCCATGAAGATCGACCCCCGCGACGAGGTCGAGAAGCTGCTGAAACAGTCGAAGAGAAGCTTCAGGATCGGCGCCGATGGCACCTCCGTAGATTCCATCAGGGCCGATCTTCGCAAGCTCGACAAGGAGATAGCCCAAGCCAGCAGCAACGCCGACCAACACGGTCGACAGTCGGAACATCTCGCCGAGATCCAGGCGAAGTACGAGTCGCTCACCCGGGAGCGCACTGAGGTGCAGCAGCGCCTCGATCTGCTCGAAAGGCTCCGGGAGGTAGACGGCCTTCGCCGGTCTGAGTCCGAGGCCAAGGAAGCGGTTCGCGATTGCGAGGCGGTGCCCGAGGCATGGTCGTCGGCAATCGCGGAGATCCACCGACTGCGCAGCCTGCTTCAGCAGTGCGAAGACGCCGAAGCAACGGTCGACGAGGCCAAGAAGCACTTCGTGGTGTGTGCCGCGGCGGTTGGGGTGGGGCCGTCGATCACACCGGCAGAGGTGATCGACACGATCTCCATACGCGAGGCCGACACGGCGGCAGTGGCCGCGGCGGTGCGCGATGTCGAACACGCCCGGGAGTTGGTCAGCTCCAGGGACGCCGGCCGCCGTGATGCGGCTTCGGTGGTGGATGCGGCCACCGACGAGATGGCCACGGTTCTCGACGGGCTGGGAGCCACTGCGGAACGGGTGCGAGATGCCCACCTTGAAGCCGGTCTGGTCGGCGAAGCCACCAGCCTGGTCACCGGATTCACCAACTCACAACGTGATCTCAACACGGCTCGCGCCGCCCGTGATTCGGCTCAGGTGGCCGTCGATGTTGCCGCCCATGAACTCGCGGCTGTCGAGCATCACTGGGATCAGTTGGGTGTTGGCATCCCGATCAACAAGTGGCGAGCCCGACATGCCGGGGGAACCCAACCGGCCGTCGCCAGGATCACCGCCACCAAGATCGCGCCGCTGTTCCTGCTGGCTATCCCGGGTGTGGTGGCACTGGCCACCGGTCAGTGGCTGGTGGCGGCGATGTTGGTCTTTGCGGCCGTGGTCACTTGGATTCTGGGCAGGCAGACACGCGTCACCACCGACGATTCGGTGATCAGCGAGGTGGTCGACAGATTCGTCGAGGCCGAGAACCGTCTCGGTGATGCCCAGCGTGCGCTCGCCGAATCAGTGTCGAAGATTGGTGTGTGCGATCGAGGCCTGGGCGAGGCCCGCCAAGCGGTGGGCATGATGGCCCCGCGAATGGGTATCGACCTGCCCGACGACCCGATGATGGTGGCCGATGCCGTGGCGGCTTGGTCCAGGGCCCAGAAGCTGGTCATCGCCCACGACAGAGCAGTCAGGGATCTCGAAACCGCCGAAGGGCAACTCCGCGACGCGCGTGCCGTGGAGGCTGAGGCACTGTCGCGGCTTGATTCGCTGCTCACCGGCTACGGACTGCCGGCCGGAGTCCCGGCTGTTTCCGCCAACGAGATCGCCGTCGGCTATGCCAAGTTGACCGCGGCCGGTATTTCCGCGGTCCGTGCGCAAGAAACCGCGGACACCATTCGAGCTGAGGTGTCGACCCTGCTTGGCCCTGCGGCCGATGAGGTCTCAAGCTGGAACCCAAGCGACATTCGCGACAGGGCCGAGAGTCTGTTGCTCGTGGCCCAGACCCGCCAGGAGGCGGTGGATGCCGCCGCCAAGGCATCGGAGAAGATCACCGATTTCGTCGGCCACCACCATGAGCTGGCGGCATTGATGGTCCAGGATCTTCCCCAACATGTGGTTGATGCCCGAATAGCGGAGGCCTCACGCATCACCGCCGAGCTCGACAAGCAGATTCACGACCTGGCCGAGACCACTGGTGCCCTGAAGGTCGAGATTGCCAAGCTGGCCGAACGCGAGCAACTCGCCGATCTTCTCCTGATCCGCGGCTCGCTCGAAGAAACCCTGCAGGAGCTGGCGACGCAGGCCGCCACACGTCGCCTGGCGGCGCTGGTGCTCTCCCAGGTGATCGACGAATTCGAGCGGGAGAACCAACCCGACCTGGTACGGCGCACCGAGGCGTTGGCGTTGTCGGTCGCCTCCGACTGGTCGGCCGTGAAGGTCAAGTCCGGGGGTGCCGAACGCACCTCTCTCATGGTTCGTCTCGGCGACGGCACCTCCATACCGGCGGCGGCGCTGTCCACAGGTGCCAGGGCGGTGCTGTATCTGTCGTTGCGAGTGGCCATGGCCGAGCAGGACACCCAGGAACGTGGCTTGGCCATGCCGCTCATCTGTGATGATCCGCTGGTTCACATCGACGACGGTCGGGCCGAGGCCGCCCTCGGCCTGCTGAAGGCCGCGTCGGCAGGCCGACAGGTTCTCATGTTCACATGCCATGAACGCACCGTCGAGGTGGCGCAGTCGATTGGCGTGACCACCCACCGAATCTGACACCCACCGAATCCCCGGGGTCAATCATCCCCGATCTTCGTCGGTCGCTGATGGGGCCGGCTCGTCTGGGGTCACGCCCAATCGGGCACGGCATCGATGAACTCCAGCGCGGCGTCGATGAATCCGAACTGCTTGGGAAGTCCAAAATGGTCGACCCCGCGGAGAAGCTTCACCTTGGCATCGGGAAGCGCCTCGGCCAAGGGGTCGGGCGGTCCCGCGAAGTCCTCATCGCCCATCACTATCAGGCAGGGAATGTCGATGCCGGCCAGTTGATCAGGCGTGAACCTGGGGCGCGGCGCGGCCATGCAGGCCCGCAGAGCAGGGCCGTCGCTGCCAGCGGTTGCGATCAACGACTCGAATCGCTGCATCACGTGGGGAGCCATTCCCACGGTTGGATCATCGGGCGCTTCACCGACGATGTTTTTTCCAACCCCCGCCAGCACCATCCTGCGGATGCGCTCGGGGTGGCTGATGGCAATCTCCATGGCTGTTCGAGCACCCAGCGAATATCCGATGACATCGACCGGGGAATCGGGCATCTGGGCCAGCACCGGACCGGAGAGATCGATGTAGTCGGCGGCGTTGGTCGGTTTGGGAGCATCCCCGTGACCGAGGAGGTCGATGCCCATGGCGCGGCGTCCGGCATCGTGGAGGAGATCGAACCAGCCGGGTTCGCGCCACGTAGTCAGGGTGGAGGTGGCGAACCCATGTATGAGAATCACGGGTGGGCTGGAACTGCGACTCATGGATTGAGATCCTCGCGCACCGGCAATCAGGCAGCCAGCTCAGCCCGATGGCGTGATGATCGCGATGATGTGGTGCAATGCTTCGAACCGTTCCAGAGATGGCCCGTCAATTCGTCCGGAAGTTGATCAGATGCCCCGTTCTCCAGAACCAGCCCGGCGTGCCTTGGTGTCGGCGGCAGAGAGACTGTTCGCCGAAGGAGGTGTTGGAGCCACCTCGATATCCGCGATCACCAGAGCTGCCGGGCAGCGGAACAAGAGCGCGGTGGCGTTCCATTTCGGCAACAAGGAAGGCCTGATCCGGGCCGTACTCGCCAAGCACCAACGTCGTGTCGACCTCCGGAGAATGGAGCTGCTCGATTCTGGGGCCGGATTTGTGGAGGCGCTGGTGATCCCGCTGGCGGAACGACTGGATGACCCCGACGGTGGCGGGTCGTACCTGCGAATACAGGCCGAGATGCTGGCCACGAGCGGACCCGTGGTCAACACGACTCGCCCCGGTGTCGATCGTCTCCTGGCCATGCCCGAACTCCCCGGCAATCCCGACCTTGCATCGCTGTTGGTGTCGGTGGTTTTCCATGGTCTCGCCGATTTTGAGCTCCGCGTACCCGATTTTACCCATGAGCGAAGGGTCGAATTCACCGATCTACTCATGACGGCTGTCTCGAGGATGCTCGAAGTGTGAAGCGCTATTCCCGAGCTGCCTCCAAACCTGTCCAGAGCCTGGCTGACAACCCCGATGCTCTCGACACCTTCCGGCTGATGGCCTCTCGGAGCACCTGTTCGTCTGTAATGATGGTGATCCGCTCCCGTGCCCGAGTGATGGCCGTGTAGAGAAGTTCGCGGGTGAGGATGGGCGACCCCGAGGGCGGAAGCGAGACCACCACGTGGCGGAACTCCGACCCCTGACTCTTGTGGATGGTCATG
>CAZDYO010000209.1:0-5106 GCA_964509555.1 uncultured Acidimicrobiales bacterium | reverse complement strand
CCACCGCCGTGGATCTCGAGGAACACCGGCTGGGAGGCTTCGGCTTCGGCTTCGGCCCGTGGTCGGTGGATCCGTATCGGCACATCCGGGGCACCGGCCGGCCCGGGGATGGTCATGTCTGATCGCTCCACATCAGGGCGAGGATCGGCTCCCGGCGGGAACATCTCCTCGCGGGCGATTCGCACCGCGGCTATACCGTCGAGTGTGGCCAGGTCGAGGGCCACGGGGAGCATGTCGAGATACGGCAGGAACCCGGGATCGATCCCCTCGTGGGCCACTCTCGCGACCGACGCTCAGCTGAAGCTGTTGCCGCAGCCGCAGCTGCTCTGGGCGTTGGGATTGTCGATCGAGAAGCCCGCGTCCTGCAGCCCGTCCTTGTAGTCGAGCGTGGCGCCGGCGAGCATCGGAGCGGAGGACGGGTCTATGACCACATTGACCGATCCGTAGGTGACCTTGATGTCGTTTTCGCTGATGTCGGAATCGAAAAACATGTCGTAGGAGAAGCCCGAGCAACCCCCGGGTTGCACGGCGACGCGCAGAGCGACGCCCTCGCCGCCTTCGGCCTCGATGAGTTCTCCCACCTTCGATACTGCTTGCTCGGTAAGCGTGATCACGATCAGGTCTCCTTTACGGCGGGGGTCAATACCCGCTCAACCAGTGAACGAAACTGTAGCCGCCCATATTCCATGGGCGACAGAGCCCCGGGCGCACCTACCGGTACTGAGGGCCGTAGGCCGTTAGGCTTCGGCCGTGGTTTCACCAACACCGCCGTCCAGCGAGGAAATCATCGGCTATCTGCGCGGGGTGATAGACCCCGAACTCGGAAGCGACATCGTCGAGTTGGGAATGGCCCGCTCCGCGAAGGTCGACTCCGAAGGTGTGGTGCTGCTCGAGATCGCCCTCACCACCAGCGGATGCCCGCTGCGGGCCCAGATCCAGAAGGACATTCGCGGCCGCCTCGAGAACCTCCCCGGTGTCACCAGGGTGAAGATCAACTGGGGGGAGCTTTCCCAGGACGAGAAGAGTGCCGCAATGGGCAAGGCCCGGTTCAACGTGAGCCAGAATGCGCCCGACACCTCCATTCCGTCGACCACCAAGGTGATCATGGTCGCCTCCGGCAAGGGAGGTGTCGGCAAATCATCGGTCACCACCAACCTTGCCGCCGCGCTGGCCGACAACGGATTCCATGTGGGAGTGATGGATGCCGACATCTGGGGGTTTTCCGTACCCCGAATGCTGGGGGTCGAGGGGGATCTCCTGGCCACCGATGGCAAGATCTCACCGGTTTCGCGTCCCCACGGCGGCGGCCGGCTGGAGGTTGTCTCCATGGGATACCTCGTCGAGAAAGAGGACTCCGCTCTCATGTGGCGGGGCCTGATGCTCAACCGGGCTGTGCAGCACTTCTGCCAGGACGTCGACTGGCCGTCAGACCTCGACTACCTGCTGATCGACATGCCCCCCGGCACCGGCGACGTGCAGATGGGTCTGGCCAAGATGCTTCCCAGGGCGGAGATGATCATCGTCACCACGCCGGCACTCGCCGCCCAAAAAGTGGCCTCGCGGGTGGCCGACATGGGCCGAAAGAACTATCTGCGCATTGTCGGGGTGATCGAGAACATGACCGCTTTCGTGGCCCCCGACGGGTCGCGCCACGAACTGTTCGGTTCCGGCGGGGGCCGACAACTGGCTGCTGAGATCGGTGCTCCCCTGCTCGGTTCGATTCCGATCGAGGCAGCCGTCTCGGCCGGTGGCGACAACGGCACTCCTGCGGTCATGGGCGATGGGCCGGCAGCCGAGTCCTTCAGGGCAATTGCCGCTTCTCTGGTCGAAGAGCATGTGCCCCCGGTCGAGATGGCCGGCTGCAGCGCCCGCATGCTCGACGCCGCGATGGCGGCCCTCGACGCCACCGATTCCGAGGAGGCCGCATCCACCGAGGCCGCATCCACCGAGGAATTGGCCGGCTGATTCAAGTCGCCGTGGGCATTGCCGATTGATCCCGTGACGGTATAGGTCGGAGGTGGCCTTGAAATCCTGGGATCGTCGCCTGGCTGCGGCACAGCGAATCGAATCCACCCCGACGGCCGCGCTCGACGCGACCGACTCGTCACTGCTCCCCGAAGGGCTCCATCCCGACGACGTCGCCGCTGTGCGTCAACTGTTGCGACACGCGCGGGCCCTCGACCGGCCGTTTTCCTCCACCGTGCTCGGTCGGATCAACAACGGCGACGGTCGTGGTGTTCGCAATGTCGAAATCACGGTGATGGCCAACAACTCCGCGGGAAGCTTCCTGGTTTCCGATTCCGCCCCGGCAATGACCACCGATCGTCTGACAGGTCTGCCCGGTCGTGGGCATCTCCTTTCGACCATTGACGGCTCGCTTGCCGAGGGCCGCGAAGAGGGCCGTGCCATTGCCGTCTTCAACATCGACGTCGACAGATTCAAGGCCGTTAACGACATCCACGGCTACGACGCCGGCGACGAACTGATCACCTCGCTGGCCGCGCGAATCGCCTCGGTTCTGCGGCCCGAGGATGTGTTGGCGCGAACCGGTGGTGATGGCTTCACGATTGCATGTCCCGATGTCCTCGGGCCGGCAGAGGCCGCTGCACTCGCCGAGATGTTCCGCTCCATCTGCAGCGACGCCCCCGCCGATGACCCCCTGTCGGCGGTGACACTGTCGGTGGGCTACACGATCGGCACGACAGACGCCGATGGGGCGGTGCTCATGCGGGAATCCGAGACCGCCCTCTACCGGGCCAAGAGCCGGGGCCGCGACCGCTGTGAGATGTTCGACGATGACCTGAGAGGTCAGGTGGAACGAAGGATCACCGTCGACCACCGTCTCCGAATGGCTCTCGACAACGACTCGATCGAGGTTCACTACCAACCGATCGTCGAGCTCGCCACCGGTGCCATCGTGGGGGCCGAGGCTCTCCTGCGCATCGCTGGGGCCGACGGTCAGCATCTCGATCCGAGGGAGTTGGTCTCGGCCGCCGAGGACAGCGGCCTCATCCGACGTATCGAGGACCGGGTCATGCATCAGGCCCTGGAGACGCTGTCGGGGTTGCCCGAACTCGACGCCGATCCGCTGTTCATGTCGATCAACATCTCCGACCAGCGCCTGTCGGACAGTCGCTTCCCCCTGTCCCTGGCCCGCACACTCCATGGCGCCGGTGGATCTGCCGATCAGATCCACCTCGAGATTCATCCGGCCGCACTGTCGAGGTCAGGGTCGGGTGTCCGGTTGATGACTCAGCTTCGGGCACTCGGGGTCACCGTTGTGATCGACGAACTTGCGCACACCCTCGAAGGTGACTTCATCAGCAACAAGTCGGTCGACTGCGTGAAGCTCGACCGGAGGGTCGTACGCGCCATTCACGGGGTGCAGGGACGGGCCAGAGCCAAGTTGGTCATCGACGCCATACGGGAACGGGGCATCGATGCCTGCGCGGTTGGGGTGGAATCCGAAGCCGACCTACGGGCGGTGACCGAACTCGGCTGCCGGTTCGGTCAGGGATTCCTGTTCTCCCCGCCGATCGATCGGAAGGCATTCGGAGAACTGGTGTGCCGGACGGCTCCGTTCTCGTCGGATGGCCGCTCCGCTCAGTCGTCGGGCCAATCAACGTCGATCACCTGAGGACCGAAGGACTCCCCGCCGGTTTCAATCCGGGCCCCGAACCGGTGTATGAGCATGGTGCGCACAATTGCTCGTGTGGGGGGCAGCATCAGCAGCAGTCCGAACGCGTCGGTCAGGAATCCGGGTGTGAGCATCAGGGCACCAGCGAACGCGATCAGAAGCCCATCGACCAGTTCCCTGCCGGGCATCTCGCCACGGGCGAGCTTCGACTGGATTCGAGCCAGCACACTCAGACCTTGATGGCGAAGCAGCCACGCGCCGGTGATGCTCACCGTCACCAGCAACGCAACCGTCGGCAGTACACCAATCGATGAGCCCACCTGGATCACCAGATAGATCTCGATGATCGGCAGCGCCAGAAACAGCAGAAGAATGATCCCGAACACGTCGCCAGCGTAGGGGCACCGCCGACCACATAGGCTGGCGCGACCGTGGCTGGAACAGATCAACCCCGTCCAGAACGACCGCCGTCGGTCGACCGACTCGCTCGCTCCCTGGCTCACACCGGGCTGCCCCACCCATTGCTGGTCGACGCGGCCCGGACGGCCATTTCGGCCGGCGACCCGGATTCGGCAGCCCGGATCGCCCGGTCCATCAAGAGACGCATGCTCACTCCGGTCATCAACGCCACCGGCACCATTCTCCACACCAACCTCGGTCGCGCCCCGCTCGCCTGGCAGCAGGACGCCACATACTCGAACCTCGAACTCGACCTTCTCAACGGTGAACGTGGTTCCCGGATGGCCACCGCACCCGCCCTGATCGCACAGGCGTGCGGAGCCGAGGCGGCGATGGTCGTCAACAACTGTGCGGCCGCGGTGATGCTCACTCTCGCGGCCCTCGCCGAGGGTCGCGGGGTTGCCGTCTCCCGTGGCGAAATGGTCGAGATCGGAGGTGGGTTCCGAATCCCCGAGGTGCTGGCCCGGTCCGGGGCCACCTTGGTGGAGGTCGGCACCACCAACCGCACCCGGGCCGTCGATTTCGAGCGAGCCGTCGCCGCCCCCGGATCCGATATCGGGGTCGTGCTCCAGGTACACCAATCCAACTACCGCATCGTCGGGTTCACCGAAGCACCCACCACCTCGCAGCTGAGCGATCTCGGACCTCCGTTGGTGGCCGACATCGGCTCCGGACTGCTCGACAGCCGTTGCCCGTGGCTCAAGGGTGGCCCTCCCGGATGGCTCGACAACGAACCGGCCGCCCGTCAAACTCTCGAGGCCGGGGCCGCGTTGGTCACCTTCTCAGGCGACAAGTTGTTCGGGGGACCCCAAGCCGGAATCATCGCCGGCCGGGCCGATCTGGTTGCCGAGTGTGCCGCTCATCCACTGGCCAGAGCCCTGCGTCCGGGTTCGCTGGTGTTGGGGGCCCTGCAGGCCACCACGCTCTCCTATCTGCGGGGGGCTGGCGACGAAATCCCGTTCTGGCACATGGTCTCCACGCCGCTCGAATCCCTGCGGGCAAGGGCTCTC
>CAZDYO010000208.1:0-5136 GCA_964509555.1 uncultured Acidimicrobiales bacterium | reverse complement strand
CAAACCCTGACCCCGGCGAGATCACCCCATGGTGCCGGGCCGAGATGGCCAACTACAAGGTGCCCCGCCACATCGAGGTGGTCGACTCACTGCCGCTCAACGCCAGCGGGAAGGTGCTCAAATACGAACTGCGAGCCCGCGCCGCGGCCCAACTCGATTGAGCGACACTCAGGCCTCGTCGACCAGAGGCACAACCTGTTCGGCGAACACGTCGATCTGATCGAGATACTCGCTGAGATCCCGGGCCCGGAACTTGAGGTGGAACGTGTTGGCCCCGACCTCACGCGCCGATCGGATCTCCTGCGCGAACCCTTCGGCGCCGCCGGCATACATGGCCGGAGGCAACCCCTCGGGGCGTTCGCCGAGCAGATAAGCCCAAGGGGTCATGTAGCCGACGTCGAACCGGGGTGACTTGCGGCCCGAGGACTCCGCGGCCGCGTGCATGGTGTCGATCGCCTCCGGGTATTGCTCCTTGGCGTTGCCCATGGGGATCCAGCCGTCGCCGATTCGGCCGGCCCGACGCCACGCGGCCTTGCCCATGCCTCCAACCCAGATCGGCAGCTCGTCGGCGGGCTGCGGGGCAACACCGACGTCGTGGTATTCGAACATCTCACCTGAATGAGAGACGTAGGTGTCGGAGAAAGCGCCGCGCACGGCTTCGAGGGTCTCGTCGAGACGACGACCGCGGGTGTGGAAATCGACCCCGAGCGCTTCGAACTCGGCTTCGACATGGCCGGCACCCACCCCGAGGATCGCACGACCGCCCGACAGGTGGGCCAGTGTTCCGAACGACTTGGCGGTCTGCAACGGGTGGCGGTAGGCGGCCACCCACACGACGGAAAGCAAGCGCACCGCGTTGGTGTGGGCGGCGAGAAAACCGAGGGTGGCCACCGTGTCGTACCAGGTGGTGGTCATGTGGGCCGCGTAGTCGTTGTCGGGCACGACGATGTGGTCGCACACACCGACGAAGCCGAACCCGGCGTCGTCGCAACGCTTCGCTATTGCCACCAGATCCGCGACGGAAGCCGCCGGTTCCCACGGATCGGCGAGCGTGTGGGTGAGTGTCTGAATAGGGAGTTGGATCCCAAATGTCCAGTCGCCCGGAGCGACGACGGCGGCCATGTCAGGCTGGGCTACCCGATGGGGTGATGCCATATACAAGCTGCATCGCGTCGCGGGTGGCGTCGACCACGGGCATCGGTCGACCCGATTCGAGCCCTATATGGGAGGCCACGTCGAGATCCTTCTCAGCCAGAGCGATCATGTGCTGAAGCATCTCACCGAATCCACCCTCAACCTTGCTCGCCGGATCCATGGTGAGAAGCGGGAAGAACTGCTCGGTGAGACTGCCCAACATCCCGAGATGACGCCACGCCTCGATCAGCTTGTGGCAGTCGACGCCCTCCTGCATCGCCACTTGATACGACGCGCTCGCCGCGGCCTGTTGAAGATAGGTCATGACATTGAGCCCGACCTTCAAAGCCATGCCGGTGCCGACGGTGCCGGCCTCGATGACCGTGCCGCAGGCATCGAGCGCCTCCTGGGCCTGGTCTGGGATGCCCCCTGCCGGCACTCCCACGGTGATGGCCAGGGTGCCGGCCTCGGCAGCCTGCTTGCCGCCGGCCACCCCGGCGTCGAACAGGATCACTTCGCTCTCATCGGCGAGCGCACACAGGTCTCGAACCGTGTCGGGGTGGACCGTTGAATGGATGGCGACGGTGGTCTCCTCGACCGCCCCAACAAGAATTCCGTTGTCGCCGGTGACAACATCAACTACGTGAACATCAGTTGGCACACAGACCCCGACGTGACCGCACTTTCGGGCAACATCGGCGGCCGACTCGCCGGCCTCTGCCCCCTCGCCCACGAGCTTGGCGACCGCCTCCGCGGAGAGGTCGAAGACCACCACATCGTGGCCGGTGGCCACGAGCCTGCTGGCTATGGGCGCACCCATGGCGCCCAAGCCGATGAATCCGATTCGCGCTGTCATTTCCAGACCTTCCGAGCATCAGTCGACCGTGCGGTCAACCCCAGCTACCGTAACCAATGCATGGCCGCAGAACCGAAACGACGGTGAGATACACGGCAATTGTCGTCTCTTTGCTGGTCCTCACCACGGCCTGTGGATCAGGCTCGTCATCGCCGACCACGACCGCGGTCCCGCCCACCGGTGCATCCGACACATCAGCCCCGGCCCCTCCCCCCACAGATGGCTCAACCGGGGCCCCCGCCAGTGCGCCGCTCACCGCCTCGTTCACGGGAGTCACCCCCGACACCATCACCATCGCTGTCGTGTCGGTCGACTTCGACAAGCTCCGAGACGTGTTCGGAGTCGATCTCGACTATCAAGATCCCGAGCTGGTGATGAAGCCGCTGATCGACGAACTCAACGCCAATGGCGGCATCAACGGCCGCACGATCAACGCCATCTACCGCAAGTTCCTGCCTGTCGGAGCTACCGACGCCGACCGCGTGTGTATCGAGGTCACCGAGGACATAGGGGTGTTCGCGGTGTTCGGTGGTTTTGTGGGGCCGGGGGCCCAGGAAGTCAACCTGTGTCTCACAGAGACCCACAACACCATGCTGATCGGTCTCCCGGGCACTGCCGAGCAGTACGCACGGTCGACAGCGCCGTGGATCGTCGACGGCATGGGACAACGACGACAGTCACTGGCGCTCGTGTCCCTACTCGCCGACCAGAATCTTCTGGCCGACAAGGTCGCCATATGGTCCTCCAACTCCGAGCTCTGCCCACTCGTACCCGACGTGAAGGACGCACTCGAGGCCGCCGGTTCCGAGGTGGTGTTCACCGGAGCCCAGTCGGCTCCGGCATCCGACTTCATCGCCTCCGATGACGAATACCGTCTGATCCTCGACAAGGCCCAGGCCGAGGGAGTCGGCGCGGTCTACTGGTTGGGCAACGGACTGTCGCCCCCAAAGCTCCACGCGACCGACGCCCCCGACATCGCAATCTACGACCCGTTCGCCGATCAGCTCGTGGGGGCCCTGCGCGATGTTCCCGACATCGACAAGGTCACCTTCTACGGCACCGGGACCTTCCCGAAAGTCTTCCGGGAAGACCCACTCCTCGATCGATGCATCAGCATCGTGGAGGCAGCCACCGACATCGTTGTCCAACGCCCCGAGGATTACCAGCAGGGTCAGCCCGACTGGTATCAGGACGTAACCACCAACTGCGAGCAGTTGGAAATCTTCCGGTTGGCCGCCACGGCCGCGGGCCCCAACCTCACCAACGACACGTTCCTCGCCGCCGCCGAGTCGCTGGGCACCGTGGCCTTGCCCGGCGAGGTGGCGGCGTCGATCCGACCCGGCAAGTACGACGTCTCCGATGCCACCGGCCTCGTCAGATTCGACGCCACCGCCAACGGCAAGGGGGACTTCGTTCCGATCGGACCCACGAAGGTTTTCGACTGAAGCCGTCTCACGCGAAAGCGGCCGAATCTGGCGCGCTGCATGCCCTGCGCCTAGCTTTCAACAATGTCCACGGTTCAGACCGTCACCGGCCCGATCGACAGCTCTCAACTCGGCCGAACGCTGATGCACGAGCATCTGGTGATCGGTTACCCCGGTTGGGAGTCGGCCACCCTCGACCAGCCTGACCGATCGGAGATGTTGAGGATCTGCATCGGTCGAATCGAACAGCTCCAGGAACTCGGCTATCGATCAATGGTCGATCCCTGCCCATCGGACCTCGGACGCGATCCCGAACTCGCCCTTGAGGTGGCCCAAGCGACCGGGTTCAACATCATCTGCGCCGCCGGCCTCTACAAGAGCGACCAGGGAGGCCACGCCCACTGGGAGTTTCGAGCCGAATACGAAGACATAGTCGGGCCGATGACCGATCTGTTCGTGAGCGAGATCACCGACGGAATCGGGGCAACCGGTGTGAGACCGGGCATCATCAAGGTCGGCACCGGCACGGGGGCCATGACCGCCCACGAGTCCCACGTGTTCGCGGCCGCTGCAGCCGCTTCGATGGAGACCGGGGTGCCCATCACCACCCACACCGACGAAGGCACGCTCGGCGATGTGCAGCAGCGGGTCCTCACCGAAGCCGGCGTCACCCCGGAGAGAATCGTGATCGGCCATTCGTGCGGCACCACCGACGGCACCTACCACCTCAATCTTGCCAGCGGTGGCAGCTACCTCGGCTTCGACAGGTTCGGCATCCCACTCGTCGACGACGACGACCGGGTCGAGTCGCTCGCCGCTCTCATCGCCGCCGGTGCCAGCGACCGGCTGGTGGTCTCACACGACTCGGTTTGGTGTTGGCGCGGCAACCCATGGCCGGTCGGCTTGAGGAAGCTGGCGGCCGAGAAGTTCGTGCCAACGCTTTTCGACACAGAGATCATCCCGAAGCTGCGCGACGCCGGCGTGGCCGACGTCGACATCGCTCGCCTCACCCACGCCAACCCCCGAGCGTTCTTCGAAGGCCGGCCCCTTCCCCCGTTGGTCTGACCAAGCACAAGGTCAGGCCTCCACAAGCCCCGACCCACGGGAGATACAGTCGCGGCATCGCCAACGTCATCATCGCCCTCGCAGACCGGGACTTCGACCCCACCGAGGTCGCCGCCCCTTGGCAGGCCCTCACCGAGGCCGGACACCACGTGGCCTTCGCCACCAGCAACGGCACCCCCGGCGCCTGCGACCCCGACATGTTGTCGGGTGTTCTGCTGGGACAGGTCAAGGCACTACCCGAACACGCCGAGGCCTACCAGCGGATGTCAGAGACCGAAGCGTTCCGCAACCCGCTCCGATACGCCGACATCGAGCCCGGAATCTTCGATCTGCTCGTCCTCCCCGGCGGCCACGCCGAAGGTATGCGTCAATACCTGGAGGACCCCACTCTGCAGGACGCCGTGGTGAGCTTCTTCAGAGCCGACGAGCCGGTGGGAGCGATCTGCCACGGCACGGTCGTGCTGGCCCGATCCATCGACCCCGAAACGGGTGCCTCCGTGATACGGGGCCGCACCCTGACCGGGCTGCCGAAACGTTTTGAAAAGGGGGCCTGGTTGGCAACCAAAGCCACCCGCGGCGACTACTTCCGCACCTACCCCGAATGGGTCCAGTACGAAGTCAGACGCTCGATCGGCCCGACCGGCCAGTGGAAATCCG
>CAZDYO010000207.1:0-5156 GCA_964509555.1 uncultured Acidimicrobiales bacterium | reverse complement strand
GCAACCCCCACAGCCGACAATGCCTGCGCCCAGGCGGCACCAACCCAGCCGGCCGCCTTCACTATGTCGTCGTTCCAGAGCGGATCGGCCGCCGGCACCAGGAGATCGAGCCACACCTGCTCACCGGGAACCACCAGCACTGCTCCCCCGCCGCTTCGTCGCCTCACCACGTCGAAACCGTGGCGAGCGGCAGCGGGGCGGTCGACAACCGACTCCGACTGCGAACTGCCAAGTACGATCGCCGGCCGGGTGGGCTTGAGCACGCGAACGGTTCTGGACGGAGAGTCGGGATCGGGGAGGTGGTGAAGATCCCCGACAGACCCGGCCTCGTGGACCACCGTCCATGAATCGGGCGCTCCCGCCGCGGCGAAGCTCACCGACCCCGCCGATTCTCGGTCCGACACCATTTGAGCCAGAGCACGACATCACCCGGCTCGAATCGGTGAGCGGGGTCGCCATATTGTGTCTCGGCCCTGAAAGCGATCAGAGCCGGATCGGGTACCGGCAGGAATGGTGCCCGCCGCCACCACCCACGCGGCACCATACGGCGGGCCTCGACGACCGCTGTTACCCACAGCGCCGGTCGGAACGCGACCGCTGCCAGCACCCCGGGAGACGCCCACGACGGCATCTCAGGAGACCCCGACATCGATGCCGAGGCCGCGAAACCCCACTGCGGCCGCCCCGATCAGTGGCCCATCGGCCCCCAGTCCGGCCGGCACGATCCTCGTGCCGAGGCTGTGGTCGAGCCTGGCCACACGGTCGATCTCCTGCTGAGCCGCGATGAAGAAGGGATCACCGAATCCAAGAGCCACCGATCCAGCAACCACCGCCAGACGGAGGTCGAGTAGATTCGCCACCGAACCCACGGCCCGCCCGACAAGAGTTCCCGCCCTCCGAATCTCCGCATCGTCGGCCTCGGCCGCCGGACGACCGGTGCGGAACTCCAGTGCGGTTCCCGACGCCTCGGCTTCGAGAACCCCGCGCACATGCAGCGGAAGATCCGTACCGGCCGGCTCCACGATCACATGTCCGATGTGGCCGGCGTTGCCGTCGGCCCCGTCGAGCAACCGTCCGTTGAGAACGATCCCACCGCCCACACCGGTGGACACGACCATGGCCACGAAATCGGACTCGCCACGGGCCGCTCCCCGCCAGCCCTCGGCCAAGGCGAGGGCCTTGGCATCGTTGTCGACGAAGGTCGCCAGCCCGGTGAGCGATGCCAGCCTGCCTCGAAGCGGGAAATCGCGCCACACCTCGATGTTGAGCGGCGACACCCTCTCGCCTGCCGATCTCATCGGTCCGCCCGTGCCCACTCCACAGACTCCGGCGCGCCCCACACCGATCGACTCGACGAGATCGGCTATGCGCTGAAACAATTCCTCTCCGTCGACAGCCCCGGTTGACGGGGCGCGATGACGCTCGAGAATCGTGGCCGAATCGTCGACCAATCCGACCTCGATCTTGGTACCCCCGATGTCTATGGCGATCGCACAGGTCATGGTGAGAAACCTACGCGCTTACATGGCACCCCGGAAGCGATGGGCACGCCCCACCCCGGGGCGGCGTGCCTAGTGGCCTCTCAGCGCCTATTCTCGGGGACATCGCCGGCGGCCGGAGGCCAAGTGACAACAACAGACGAGCAGCTCCCGAGTCGAGGACCCGGGAACCGATCCGATGCGCAGGCCGCGGCGGAACTGGCCAACCATCTCGCAGCTGTTCAGGCAAACATAGAAACCGTCATCCAAGGGAAACGGGATGTCGTCCACCTGTTGATGATCGCGCTCGTCTCCGAGGGACATGTGCTGATCGAAGACGTACCCGGCGTCGGCAAGACCACTCTGGCCAAGGCTCTCGCCCGCAGCATCGACGGCCGGTTCGGGCGTGTGCAGTTCACCCCGGATCTGCTCCCATCCGATGTCACCGGAATGTCGGTATGGAATCGCGCCACCAACACCTTCGATTTCAGGCCCGGTCCGGTCTTCGCGGAGATCCTGCTCGCCGACGAGATCAACCGGGCCTCACCGAAGACCCAGTCCGCCCTGTTGGAGGCCATGGCCGAAAAACAGGTCACCGCCGACGGCGTCACCCATCGACTCGGATCATCGTTCATGGTCATCGCCACCCAGAACCCGATCGAGCACGAGGGCACCTACCCCCTCCCCGAAGCTCAACTCGACCGGTTTCTGATGCGCATCGCCGTCGGGTACCCCGAACGCGAGTCCGAACGTTTGATGCTGTCCACCCACGCCGGATCATCCGACGGGGTCGAGTCGCTCACGGCCGTCACATCGTCGAAGGCCCTGTCACAGATCGCCTTCGCGATCAGCCGGGTTCACGTGGCCGAACCACTGGCCAACTACCTGCTCGACATCGCCGTGGCCACCCGTCGCCACAGCTCCCTTTCGCTGGGCCTGTCACCCCGTGGCCTGCTCGACCTCCAGAGAGCCTCGCGGGCGCAGGCGGCCTCCCAGGGGCGCGGGTTCGTGATTCCCGACGATGTCAAGACGATGGCGCCGTTTGTCCTGCCCCACCGACTCATCGTTTCCCCGGAGAGCACCCTGAGGGGCACGCGACCCGGCGATGTGGTGGCCGAAGTGCTCGACGGTGTGCCGGTGCCGCGTCCGGCGGCCCGCTGACATGCCCACGAGAGGTGGTTGGCTTCTCCTCGGGGGCGGCATTCTCACCGCCGTGTCCGGCCGCCTTCTCGGCCCGATCGAATTCATCGTCGCCGGAGTCGTGGCCATCTCGGCCGTGGCCATCGCCGTCGGAGTGAGGGCCACCCGTCGTTCCGACCTGATGGTGGCACGGCGCCTGTCCTCCTCGCGGGTGGAGGCCGGCAGGCCGATCCAGATCGATCTCGAGATCAGAAACCTGGCCCACCACCGATCTCCACTTCTCCGAATACACGACTCGATCAGCAGCACGAGAGGAGTGCGACTCTCGCTTTCCCCGATCGACCGTGGGCGCTCCACGGTCGCGTCATACAGATTGCCCACAACCCGTCGTGGACTCGTCCGGATCGGTCCCGTTGAGATCGTCGACACTGATCCGGCCGGTCTGGCCAGACGACGCCATTCGTTCGAAACCATCTCCACGTTGCTGGTCCACCCTCCGATCGAGGTGGTCCCCGAGATCAGGATCCTCAGCGGGCACGACCCGATGATGGGCGATCAGCAAAGGCAAACCCTCGGCATAAGCGACGAGGAGTTCGACGGGCTGCGCGAATACCAGCCCGGCGACGACCTCCGCAAGGTCCATTGGCCTTCGTCGGCCCGACACGACGAACTTCTCGTCCGCCAGTTCCAACCGCCGCGTCATGGTCGCCTCACCATCGTCATCGACACTCGTCCCCCCGGCGACACCGACGAGGTCCTCGACATCACGACCTCGGTGGCGGCGTCGATCACCAACTCGGTTCTCAACGCCGGAGACTCCGTGAGGATCCAGACCACCGAGGGCCGGTCCACGAACGTGATCACCGGCCCACCCCACATACTCGGTGCACTCGAGTTCCTGGCCCGCCTCAACACCGGCGACCGAGCCATTCACGAGTCCGTGCCGGCCACCGGCGGAAGGGTCGTCGTCATCAGCTCCAGCCCTTCGGTGGTTGCCGATCCCGTTGCCCGGGCCGGATTGATGGCTCGGCTCAGTGCCTCGGCATGCATAACCGTCGACCCGTCCACATGGGGCTCCCAGGCGCCGCCTGCCACCGGTGGACACGCATGGGCCCACCTGTACGGTCCCGGCCAGCTCGGCCCGGCGTGGGGCTCGCTTTGGAATCGCACGAAGGTGAGCGCATGAGCCCCAAGCAGTTGGCTCAGACAACTGCCGAACTGGCCTTGGCCGCGCTCTCGGTCGTGGCGATGATCAGCCTCGAGCGGCTCTTCGTCGACTCATCGTTTCTTGCCCGGGTGATGACCATCACCCTCATTTCCCACGTTCTCGCCACCGTGCTGCGGCGCCTCGGCGCCTCGTTGATGGTCTCCACCCTGGTGAGCGCAGTCGCGTCGTTGTTCGTCATCACCAACGTGCTCTACCCCGACACGGCCAGCGTTTTCGTCCCCTCACGAGCCACATTCGATCTGCTTGGAAACGACCTCGGCGACGCATGGCGGATCTACACCGATCAATCTGCTCCCGTACCCGTGGCCCCGGGTTTCGTGGCCGTGTTGGCATTCGTCGGATGGTGGCTGGCCCATCTCGCTGATTGGGCCGCATTTCGACTCAGGTCGCCGTTGGAATCACTGGCGCCGGCGCTGTCGGTGTTCGTATTTGGTGCCTTGATGGGCACCGGCGAGAACGGCGTCAGGAACGGCGCGATGTTCGCGGGAGCCTCGGCCGCCGTTCTCATCACGATGAGAGCCGAACGCCAGGCCCGCGAGGAATCGTGGGTCGGTAACGGCGCCCGCCGGGGCATCGCCACAACCATCCGCCTGGGTGGCGTCAGCGCGGCGATGGCCGTACTCGCCGGCGTAGTCGTGGCCCCTTCGCTTCCCGGTGCCACCGACGATCCCATCGTCGACTTCAAACAGATAACCGGCGGACCCGACTCGCGAACGGTCATCAGCCCGTTGGTCGAGATCTCCACGTCGCTTGTGCAACAGTCCAATTTCGAGATTTTCTCAGTGGCTGTCGACAGGGCCAACAACGACTATTGGCGCCTCATGGCCCTCAATTCCTTCGACGGTAACGTTTGGCGCCGGTCATCGAAGTTCAGCGACATACGCGGACCGGTGGGATCAGATGTCGATCCCAGCATTCGACGACGAACGATCACCCAGACCATCACCACACGACGACTCGGCAACATCTACCTGCCGGCTGCCTATGAGGTGTCAGCGGTCACCGACAGCGGTGGAATCGGTCTTGAGTATGAAAAGGCCACGGGTGCACTGGTGGTGAAAGCAGGCGACCAGGACAAGGCCAGGGCCGGGTTCACCTACACGATCGAGTCGTCGGTACCGGACTTCGACCCGTCGGATCTTCCCGCCGACTCCACGGCCGGTCTCGACCCAGAGTTCGTGGCGGAAAACACCGCCCTGCCTCCCTCCTGTGGCCCCAACGAGTCACCCGCCACCAGCCAGTGCTGGCCGGATTCGGTATCGGCGTTGGCCCGCCGGATCACCAGCGGGGCCACCACCGACCACGAGCGT
>CAZDYO010000206.1:0-5175 GCA_964509555.1 uncultured Acidimicrobiales bacterium | reverse complement strand
AAACCACGGCCAAGAAGGCCGCGTAACCAACGTGACCGGCCAACGGGGGGAACCTCAGATATTCAAGTCGAGCGCCACCGGTCTGCCACGGTGCCCCTTCACGTTTCCGCCCTGTCGGTGACGCAGTGGTGTGCGCGACCTGTGGGATAGTGGTGTCTGACCGGGATCTACTCCTGGTTGGAGAAAGGCCAGGATGGCCGGTAAAGACAAGGGTGGGCGGAGCAGCAAGACTCCCGCCTCCAAGACTGCCAAAGAGAAGCGGCAGGCCAAGAGGGACAAGAAGGCGTCGAAGGGATCGATCCCGACCTGACCGTTCCACTCCCGGCGGGGGGAGTGGTCCGGTGGACCAACAGAGGATTCGCCTGTCCCTCAGAGTGTCGTTCAATCAGCCGATGGGGGCCGGTGAGGCGATGGACGCGAAACGTCGGGGCCATGGCAACGCTGGCAGCGTTGGCTGCTGGGTGCGCCTACTCGTCGCGCTCTCCTGAGGCAGTTCGGGAAGAGGGCGCGCCAACGACTGTCTCGGCGCCCGAGCCGACGATGACCGAGTCGGGGCCCGTTGCTGATGGGTCGACAGTGGCACCGGACGACAACGAGTCTGCGGGGGCCGACCATGACGCTCACATGGACGGAGTCGGATATGCGGTCGACGGTCCGGCGGGTCGTGTCGAGGTGGTCTGGGACGCAGCGACCGGAACGATAACGGTGGATGTCCCATCCGAACTCCGCGCGTTGTCTTGGTCGATCTCGCCCATGAGCGCCGAGGGAATCATGGGCGAGACTGAGAGCCTTGACAGCTCGCTGAGCACGGACATCGCTCTCGCAGGACCGTTGGCCGGAGTGGAACTCAGCGCCGACAGCCTCGACTTCTCAATTCCGTTCGGCCCCTCGGCCGCCGCGACCTACAGTTCGTCGTGGGAACCTGCTTCGATCATGCCCCGCTCCGGCTACTGGAATCTGGAGATGCTGGTCGGAGCCGAGTACCTGAGCGGCTCCGGATGCGCGTCCGGTGGCTCCACCTCACCATCGGTTGGTCCGGCTCAGATCGCCACGAGCCCCGGGGGTTGGTCGTTTACTCTCATCGTCGACGGTCAGTACATTTCGGCACAACGCCAGGCTCTTGACACGGCCAAGTATGTGAGCGGCGAACGGCCGTTCCAGGTCCAGACGGCTGATGGCCCCGGCATGGGTGTGGCCGTATACGAGTTCGATGCGGTGACCCCGGATCGACTGGAGGGCACATTGACCTGGGACAACCACGATGGTTGCGTTGGCACTTACCCGATCACGATTGATCTTGAGTCGCCGTATGACTTCATCTACGACATCCCCGAGCCCGGCATGTGGCAGCTCCAGATCGACCTGACCTCGACCTGCGGTGCGACCGTGCCGACGAACACGAACATCAATGTTGATGTCACCGGCGGGGTCGGTGGCGTGCCGGCGCTGGTCCACGGCGGCTGGTTGTCGCTGATCGTGGGGGAGAACGGCAGCCTCGCGTCGCTTGGATCTATGCTGCTCCCGGGTTTCCCGGCGCTGGTGGAACCCGCAGCACCGCCGGGGTTACCGGTCCCCACTTCGGTGCTCGGCACCATCCATCTGGCCCCGACGTCGCCTGAAACCTACATCGGAACGTTCATTGGATCACCGCTCGGAACCCCGGGATGCATGGTTTTCGGCACCGTCCTGTTCTCCCGGCTGGGATAGAGGATTCCCCGGGGAGGCAGCGACGTTCCATGGACGTGTCTGATACGCCCACACGGTCTTGCCCAAGCCGGTAACGGCATCGAATCAGCGACTTGGGGCCCGCGGAGTCCCTGGTCTCGGACGCTGTTGGCGTGTCCGTGGTTCAGCGCCGGGTCACTCGCACGGGGAGACTCGTGTAGCCGTGGACGAACGACGACAGGCTGCGTTCCGGTTCGTCCTGGATCTCGATGCGCTCAAACCTCTGCAGGATCTCCTCCCAGAGCACACGTAGCTGCAACTCGGCGAGCCTGCTGCCCATGCAGAAGTGGATGCCGTAGCCGAACGACAGGTGTCTGTCGGCGTTGGGGCGTTCAATGTCGATCGTGTCTGCTTGGTCGAAGACGGTCTCGTCGCGGTTCGCAGAGATGTACCACATCAGTAACTGGTCGCCGGCGAGAATCTGTTTGCCCTGAACCTCGCAGTCGCGATTGGCGGTGCGTCGCATGTAGGAAAGCGGGGTCTGCCAACGGATGATCTCCGGCACCATCTTCGGCACCAGCCCCGGGTTGGCCATCAGCTTGTCGTACTGCTCGGGGAACTTGTTGAGTCCGTAGACGCTGCCGGTCATGGTGTTGCGGGTGGTGTCGTTTCCTCCCACGATCAACAGCAGCAGGTTGCCGAGGTGTTCTCTCGCCCCGAGATGTGCGGTCGACTCGCCGTTGGCCAGCATCGACACAAGGTCGAATCCCGGATTCTCGCGACGCTCTGCCCACAGCCGGTCGAAGTAGGCCACGCACTCCATGAACTCGTCGAACTTCTGCTGCTGGGTCTCCACGATTCCCCCGGGAGCGGGAACGGCGAACACGATGTCGGACCAGCGTGTGAGCTTCCGGCGGTCCTCGAGCGGAAAGTCGAACAGCGTGGCGAGCATGAGCGTGGTGAGCTCGATCGACACGGTGTCGACCCAGTCGAAGGTCTCGCCCTCCGGGAGTGATTCCAACACTCCGATGGTTCGTTCCCGGATGAGGGGTTCGACATTTCGAAGATTGCTGGGTGCAGACACTCCGCGAACCGTCTTGCGTTCGGCGGTGTGGTCGGGCGGATCCATGGCGATGAACGAGTGAAAACCCTGCACCCGAGCCTCGGTCTCGGGCGTGAGTTTCGGCCCCAACGTAATGCCCTTGGCCGACGAGAACGCTTCCCAGTTGCCGTCGGTGTCATGGACATCGTCGTATCTGGTGATTGACCAGTAGCGCCCGGCGGTCTCGATCTCGTTGAGGTGGACGGGGTCCTCGGCGCGCAGTCGGGCGAAGTGCTCCTGCCAGCGGTCATCCTTGAACAGGTGGGGATTCGCTGGGTTGATCTCGGCGAGGTCGATGTCGGCGGCTGCCGGCACACCTGCACCCAATTCGGCCATCTCCATCTCGGGTGTGCGCATGTCTGGTTGCGCCAGCACCGGGAAACTCTCGCTGTTGGTCATGCCATCTCCTCCATGGTCGGCAAAGTCTGGCCCGGAGGGTGTGTACGCGACAAATCTCGTGGATCGCCCGGACCGCTCCCCGGGCGATCCCCACCGCTCCCGTCGGGGATCAGGGGAAGTAGGGGCCCCAGGTCGGTGAATAGCACGGAGTGATGTATCCGGCGCCGGTGGCATAGCCGTCGGGGTGCACTGCCGCGCAGGCGCTCACCGCGGTGGTAGTAGTGGAGGGAGCGTTGTCGATGGCAGTCGATCCGTCGTTGAGGACACCGCTCGCGGTGCCACCGAGTGACGTGACGGCCGCTATCGCAACCACGGCAATCAACGCAACGACCAGTGCGTACTCAACCAGGCTCGCACCCCGCTCGCGGTTGGTGTTGAACGAGTTGTCGCGAGTTTCGACGTGGGCGGAATGCATTGGCTCGGGTCCTTCCGGGCTGGTGTGATCCCGTAGCTATCGGCATCAGGTACTCTCTCCCGATGAGCCGAACGGTTCATCTTGGCCCGCCGGCGCGAGGTCTTGACGCTTCTACGCCGATCGAGCTGCCTTGTTTGTGGCACGCTTCTCCCTGAGACGGGCACCCCGAGAGAACTCGACGGGATCGAAGTTGTCGGGCTCCGGTGGGATCGAGTCGGGGTCAACCAGTTGCTGCCCCATGTACATCTCGACGATCAACGGTCGGTCGAGGATCTCGCCGGCACAGAACACGCCTCCGCTGGCAGCGCCACCGATGCCGTGGCCGCTCACCGTGTTTGCACCAACCACCCACAGGCCATCGATCTCGGTTCGGTAGGACGGCCGATTGGGCCCAACCTGATCGGGGGAGTGAACGTAGCCGTAGCTTGTGCCGCCGCTTGAGCGCGTGTATCGCTCGTGTGACAGCGGGGTCGCGGTCTCGATGTGGACTATGTGGTCGCGAAACGGGCCGAGGGCTTTCTCGGCGGCTACGACGAGTTGATCGGTGAGATCCTGCTTGCGGGCGCGGTAGGTATCGCTCCGGCGGTATTGGCCGCCATCGGCGGGGCCCGTTTCGACTCCCCAGTAGGCGTTGCCGCGGGGCGCCAGAGTCATGATCTGAAAATTGGTGTGGCCCGGAGGGCACAGCTCGGAGTTGCCGGGATCCTTGCGCGACGCGAGCGCCACGTAGGCGAACGGGACATCGCCGGCCGGAAGGCTCCCGGCATCGAGTTCTTCGTATAGTTCGTCGGTGCGGTAGTCGGGGAACACGAAGAAGTTGCTGTTGGGGCCATCAAGCTCGATGTCGACCACCACGTAGACGCACACCAGCCCCAGGGTCATGGTTGCCTCCTCGGCCCATGAGATCGTGGCTGGGTTGAGGTGTTCGCGGCCAACGAGGTCGCGCATGGTGCGGCGGTAGTCGGCGTTGGAAACGATGATGGGAGCGTCGAGTCGTTCGCCGCTTTCCAGACGAACACCGACGGCCATGCCGTTCTCGACGACGATCTTTTCGACCGGTGAGAGGGTACGGATCTCGCCCGAGCAGGCTTCGATCACCTCGATCAGCCGAGCGGCGATCATCTGGCCGCCACCATCGGGGTAGTAGGCCCCGTTCATGTAGTGGCCAATGATCGTGGCGTGCATGGCAATGGCGGTCTGCCGCGGCGACCCGGCGTAGAGACCCGACCAGTGATCAAGCAAGGCGCGTGCCTGTTGTGAGAGCTCGCATTCGTCGAAGAGATCGCTCAAGGGGCGGAATGCCCAAAGATCCCAGGTTTTGCGTTCCTCTCCGGGAAAGGCCCGTGATTCGGAGGCCACCGTCTGCAGGGTGTCGATGGCCTTTTCGATCCCGGCGCGGTCGCTCGGGAACTCCTCGACCAGCCGGTCGCGGTAAGCGTCCCAACCGGCCGGCACGCGAAATGTGCGATCCGGGAACATGAGCGTGTCGAAACCATCAGGGTCGAGCGGACGAAACTTCATCCGGTCGCCCCCCCCCCCCCGGCTGTTGAAGAGCACATTGAAGAGCCCGCCCGGCCCGCATTCCCCGCTGGAA